>CAXSEK010000163.1:0-6834 GCA_964235625.1 uncultured Acetobacteraceae bacterium | reverse complement strand
GCTGGAGGGTTGCGGCGGAGGCGGTTACGGGCCGTCAGCCACGGGCTACGGTTGATACGCTGCCACCTCCATGCCGCCGAACACCATCCGCCGTATTCCTGGGCTGAGCACCTGATACAGCAACGCCGTGTCCGGAGTTGCCGCCGCATCCAGCCGGGTGTGCTGGTCCGCCGTGAACTGCACCTCAAGCGCGGCGATGTTGGCCGCCACCTGCTCCACCCGGCTCGCCCCCATCAGCAGCCCCGTGACCAGCGGCCGGGCCAGCACCCAGGCCAGCGCCACCTGCGCCGGCGTGCGGTCCAGCTCCGCCGCGACCGCCCGCAGCACGTCCAGCGCGGCCCAGTTCCGGTCGGTGAACAGCGTGTCGCCGAACGGGTTGGCACCGTTCAGCCGGCCGTCGCTGCCGGCCTCGTCTGCCCCGCCAGCGGTCGGCAGTCCGCGGCTGAGTGCGGCGCGGCCGGCGACGCCCTCACGCGTGTACTTGCCGGTCAGCAGCCCGGCGGCGAGCGGGGCCCAGGGCTGGATGGCCAGGCCGAACTCCCGCGCCGCAGGAACGTGCTCGAATTCGATGCCGCGTTCCACCAGCGAGTAGGCCATCTGCAACGCCACCGGGCCGGGCGCGCCGTGGGCGGCGGCCAGGGTGCACATCTTGGCCACGTACCAGGCGGGGACGTTGGACAGGCCGAAATAACGCGTCTTCCCGGCGCGGACGAGGCTGGTCAGGGTTTGGAGCACCTCCTCGGCCGGGGTCACCTGGTCCCAGACATGGATCCAGAACAGGTCCACGTAGTCCGTCCCCAGGCGGCGGAGCGAACCCTCCAGCGCCGTGTGGATGTTCTTCGCGCCGTTGCCGCCGGCGTGGGGGTGCCCGGTTTCGCGGGAAAAGCCGGCCTTGGTGGCGATCACCAGGCGGTCGCGCATCCCGCGCTCCGCGACGAAGCGGCCCAGCATCGCCTCGCTCTCCCCCCCGGAATACACGTCCGCCGTGTCGAGGAAGTTGCCACCGGCGTCGACATAGGCGTTGAACACCGCGCGGGAGGCCGCCTCGCCCGACCCCCAGCGCTTGGCATCGAACGTCATCGTGCCAAGCGCGAACGGGCTGACGACCAGCCCCGAGCGGCCGAGGGTGCGGAAGTGGGTGAGGTCCATGATCGGCTCCGGGTAGTGACCGACCCGCAAATGGACACGGCGGCGCGAGGCCATTAGGGGCAAAGCGGACGAAAGGCTTGTGAGCGGAGCTCAGCAATGGACCAGGAGACTTGGCCGGACCTCGCGATCTTCGCCGCGATCGCGGAGTTGGGAAGCTTTACCAAGGCGGCGGTGCGGTTCGGGGTGTCCGCCTCGGCGTTGAGCCATAGAGTGCGCGCGATGGAGGCCCGGCTCGGCGTGCGCCTGCTGAATCGCACCACCCGCAGCGTGGCGCCGACAGCGGCCGGGGAGCAGCTGCTGGCCCGGCTGCGGCCGGCGATCGGCGAGATCGCGGCGGCGCTGGAAGGCCTGAACGAACAGCGCGACCGGCCGGCGGGGCGGGTACGGATCAACGCGCACCGTGGCGCAGCCCTACATGCCGTGCTTCCCCGGCTGGCTGCCTTCGCCGACGCCTACCCGGATATCACGGTGGAGCTGGTGATCGATGACGGCCTGGTGGATATCGTCGCAGAGCGGTTCGACGCGGGGGTGCGCCACCGGCACGTATTGGAGCAGGACATGGTGTCGGTGCGGGTCAGCGACCCCGTGCAGCTGTGCGTGGTGGGGTCGCCCGGCTATCTCGCGCGGTTCGGCGTGCCAGGGATGCCCGGTGATCTTTTACGGCACCGGTGCCTGAACTACCGCTACCAGACATCTGGCGCGGTGCATGACTGGCAGTTCGTCAGCGGCGGACAGGTGCTCGCGTTCGTGGCGCCGGGCCCGTTCGTCACCAACGACGCGGACGCGTTGATGGAGGGCGCGCTGGTCGGACTCGGCCTTGCTTGCGTGACGGAGCCGCAGGCGGCGCGGCACGTTGCTTCCGGCGCGCTGGTCCGCGTGTTGCAGGAATGGTGCCCGGCGATCCCGGCGAACTATCTCTACTATCCGAGCCGGCAACAGATGAGTGCGGCCTTCACCGCCTTCGTCGGCGCGATGCGGGAAGGGGTGGCTGCCGATCCCCCCTCGTCACGACCCGGCAGCAGAGGACAGGGCCCAGGCATGACGCTGTAGGCCGCTGCCGCAATCACGCCTATGTTGCGGTGCAAAAGGTTCGCCCGATGGTTTAGATACGGGTGCCGCAGCATCGCCGTAATGCCAACCCCGGGAGTCCGATCGTGCTATTCAGTGTCAGCCTTGCGGTTGAGAACGGACAACGACTGGCCCGCCTTCAGCCGAAAGGCACCAAGCGGCAGAAGGCGCTGCGGCTGGGCGTGCTGCTGGACGGCCGGTATGTCGGGGATGTCACCGCCACCTCGTCCGGCAAGCGTGGCGCGCTGGAGGCCGTCCTTCCCTTGCCCACGCACGCGCTCGGCGAGCTGCTGGACCTGGTCGAGGTGGAGACCGGCCGCAGCATCCTTTCCGTCCCGCACGATCTACGCCCGGTCTTCGAGTTCCGCATGGGTGGCGGCAGCGTCCGGGAGGGCGTGATTTCAGGGCGGTTCTCCGTCCGCGGCCTGGAGGAAAGGCTTTGGGTCGAGTATTCGGCCGGCACCCGCTCGGTCGCACGCGGTTTCGCCATGCGGGAAGCAGCGGGCGGCTACGCGTTCAGCCTACCGGTGCTCTCGGCCCTGCCCATCACCGAGCCCACCGTGCTGGTGCCGTGGATCGCGGGGCGGCCGATGCCGGACCTGGCGATCAAGGTGGCCGCGACCGATGTCGGGCTGGCCGGCTTCGTGGACGATGTGGAGCCGGGCGTGATCTCCGGCTGGGCGGTGAACCTGCGCCAGCCGAGGGAGCGCGTGTCGCTGGACCTGCTGATCGATGGCGAGATCGCAGGCACCGTGCTGGCCGACCAGCCGCGGCCGGACCTGGCGGTTCACGGCCTCGGCGATGGGTTTTCGGCGTTCCGCTTCGATCTCAAGCCGGACGCGGCGTTCCTCGAGCCGCGGCCGGTTTCGGTCGTGGTGTCCGGCACGCGGCTGGAGTTGTGCAATAGCCCGTTCCTCGCCGTGCCGCCGCCCAGCCTGCGCGGCTTCTTCGACCGGCTGCACGGCACCTCGGCCCATGGCTGGGTGCTGGATTCACTGAATCCCAAGACCCCCGTCGTGGTGGAAGCGGTGTGCGAGGGCCGGGTAATCGGCAGCGGGGCGGCCAAGCTGTTCCGTGGCGACCTGCTGGACGCGCAGCTGAACGAGGGGTTCTGCGCGTTCAAGATCGATGTCGGCGCGCAACTGCTGGACCTGCTGGGCAAGGACGTGTCGGTGCGTGTAGCCGGCACGGACATGGTCCTGCCGGGCTCGCCCAAGGTCGCGACGCAAAACACCAACATGCTGCGCTACCTGCGCCCCCTGCGCGGCATGCGCCCGGAATCGCTCTCGCGGATGAAGCGGATGATGAACCACCGCACCCGGCCGAGCGGTCTGTCGATCATCATGCCGGTCTATAACACGCCGCGGGAATGGCTACTCCAGGCGCTGGAGAGCGTCCGGACGCAATGGTGTGACCGATGGGAACTGGTCTGTGTCAACGATTGCTCGACCTTGCCGCATGTTGCCCAAATCCTCGCCGCCTTCGCCAAGCACGACCAACGGATCCGGGTGCTGAACTCGCCGCATAACCTGGGCATCGCACGGGCGACCAATCTCGGCCTGCGCGCGGCGCGTGGTGAGTACGTGGCGTTCATGGACCATGACGACGTCATCGAGCCGGACGCGGTGTATCACCTGCTGCACGCGGCAAAGCAGACGGGGGCCGAATTCCTCTACTCGGACGAGGCGACGACGGACGAGAACATCGGCAGCATCGCCGACGTGAAGGCGCGGCCGCAATTCTCCTATGACTATTACCTCTCTCACCCGTATTTCGTGCACATGCTGTGCGTGAAGCGGCAACTGGCCTACGAGGCTGGTGGTTGGGACGAGACGATGGCGATCTCGGCCGACGTGGATTTCGTTCTGCGCATCCTGGAGCGGACCAAGACGGTGACGCACGTGCCGCGCGTGCTGTACCGCTGGCGGACGCATGGCGGCAGCACCGGCCACGCCAAGAAGGAGACGGTGATGGCCGCCACACGCGGCGCCCTGCAGCGCCACTTGGACCGGCGCGGCACGGGGGCCGTGGTCGAGGACGGCGTGTGGTTCAACCAGTTCCGCGTGACCTGGCCGGAGAGCGCTGGCCGGATCCTGATCGTCATCCCGACCAAGAACAAAGCGGGGCTGGTCCGCACCGCCGTGGAGTCGATTGAGAAGACGGCGGCAGGGGCCGATTATAGACTGGTGCTGGTGGACCACGAGTCGACCGAGCCGGAGAGTGTCGCATATTTCGCCGACTTGGCGGAGCGGCACACGGTGATGCCGTATTCGGGGCCGTTCAACTACTCGCGCATCAACAACGAGGCGGTGCGGCTGCACGGCGAAGGCTGCCAGTTCGTGCTGTTCCTCAACAACGACATCGAGGCGATCACGGGTGGCTGGTTGGACCGCATGCGGCGCCTGGCGAACCGCGCCGATGTGGGCTGCGTGGGGGCGCTGCTGCTGTATCCGGACAAGCGGGTGCAGCATGCCGGTGTGATCCTGGGCTTCAACGGCTCGGCCGAGGCGACGTTCAAGTTCGAGTTCGCGTATCAGGATGACAAGGGAACCCGCAATCTGGGCTATAATTGCAGCCTGACCTCGGTGCGAGACTACTCGGCGGTGACGGCGGCGTGCCTGATGATGCGCAAGGCTGTGTTCGAGCAGCTGGACGGGTTCGACGAGCAGCTGGTGGTGGGGTTCAACGACGTGGATCTGTGCCTGCGGCTGCGGGAGGCCGGGTTCAAGGTGCTGTATGACGGCGATACCGTGCTGTTCCATTACGAGAGCGCCACCCGCAGCCAGACTAAGCAGGTGATGCATCCGGAGGACACGACGCGGATGCTGGAGCGGCATGCCGCGATCCTGCGCGACGGCGACCCGTACTATAACCCGAACCTGAGCGACGTAACGCAGGACCACGTGTTGCGCGAGGATGCCGGGTGCAAGCGGTTCCAGCCGCGGGTGGTAGTGATGAACCCCGCGGTGCAGGCGATCGTGGAAGAAATGCCGGACGCGGCACCGCGGCCGGCGAAGGTACGTGGACGGCGCAGGATGATGGCGGAGGAGGCGGGTTGAGAGCTGAAGGCCGTGAGCGGAGGTGACGGCGGCCGGGCGCCAGCGAGATTGCTATTCACGGCCAGCAGCGTTCAGTGCTGCATGGGAAGCAGGAGGTGCGCCGATGGACACGCCGATGCGCAGGGAGTTGACCGAGGACGATCCCGAGTTCTGGGAGGAGTTCGAGGCCGAGTTGATGGCGATGGATGATTCCGAGGCGCCCCGTCATCTGGCCGCTGGCCGTCCGATTTATGTCTGCGAGGACGACACGCCCGCAGGATGCGTCATCAAGGTCAACCCAGATGGCAGGCGCCAAATCGTGAGGCACAGCCGGAACCACGATGAAGTCATAGCCGAATTGTGAGCCGCCGCAGTTCTGGATGGTCGCCGGCCTGAACGGGGCCGGGAAGTCGACTCTCGTGCTGGCTCATCGGCGACTTGCCGCCCGGCTGCTCGTAATCAATCCGGGTGTCATCGCGCTGGCAGTCGATCCTGCTCGCCGCAACGAGACAGCCATCGTACTACGCGCCGGGAAAGAGGCACTCAGGCTACGGCGGGAGTGCCTGGAGAAGCGCACAAGCTTCCTTGTCGAGACGACTTCAACCGGGCAAGGCGAACTGGCACTACTTGAGACGGCCGAGCATGGGATTTCAAGGTCAACCTGGCCTATGTCGGCCTTAGCCGTGTCGAGATGTCGGCGGCCCGTGTCAGTGAGCGTGTGAGGGACCGGGGACACGATGTCCCTATCGACGATATTGTTCGCTGTTTCGAGCGCAGCATGTCCGATCTCCGGATCGCGCTGCCTTTTGCCGACCGTGCCTACCTGCTGGATAACGCTGGTGAACGGCACCGCCTGGTTTACGCCATCGAGGCGGGCCGGGTGAAAGTCCGTGCCGAACGACTTCCGGCATGGGCCATCATCGCACTCGCCTGATCAACTGCGATATGACCCGTTGATGTCGATATATCCATGGGTCAGGTCGCACGTCCAAACCACCGAACGGCCGGTGCCCAGGCCCAGATCCACCGCGACCTCGATTTCACGCCCCTTCATGTGGGCCACAACCGGCGCCTCGTCGTAGCCGGGCACCACCGTGCCCTCGCGGGCCATCCAGGTACCGCCGACGCCGACCGACAGGCAGTCGCGGTCCGCCGGCTCGCCGGCCTTGCCGACCGCCATCACGATTCGGCCCCAGTTCGCGTCCTCGCCGGCGATGGCCGTCTTCACCAGGGGGGAGTTGGCCACCGCCATCGCCACCCGCTTGGCCGAGCCGTCATCCACCGCGCCCGTCACCTCGATGCGGATCAGCTTCTGCGCGCCCTCGCCGTCCCGTACCACCTGGAGCGCCAGGTCCAGCAGCACGGCATCCAGCGCCGTGGCGAACGGCGCAAGGTCACCCGCCGGGTTCGCCGCGGCACCGGTGGCGAACAGCAGCAGCGTGTCGCTGGTGGAGGTGTCGCTGTCGACCGTAGTGGAGTTGAAGCTGCGCCCTGTGCCGTCCGCCAGCATGGCCTGCAGTGCTGGGGCCGGGATCGCCGCATCCGTGAACACGAAGCACAGCATGGTCGCCATGTCCGG
>CAXSEK010000162.1:0-6887 GCA_964235625.1 uncultured Acetobacteraceae bacterium | reverse complement strand
ACCTTCTCCTGCACCAGGAAGCGGGTCGGCGCGATGCAGCCCTGGCCGGCGTTGCGGAACTTGTTTGCGGCCAGGCCCTTGGTTGCGACCTCAAGGTTGGCGTCGTCGAAGATGATGGCCGGGGCATGCCCACCCAGCTCCATGGTGACGCGTTTCATGTGCTCGCCGGCCATGGCGGCCAAATGCTTGCCGATGGCCGTGGACCCGGTGAAGCTGATCTTACGGACCGTTGGATGCGGAATGAGGTAGGAGCTGATCTCGGACGGAATACCGTAGACCAGGTTCACGACGCCCCCCGGCGTTCCAGCGTCCACAAAGGCGCGGCATAGTTCGGCTAGACTCGCCGGCGTCTCCTCCGGGCCCTTCACGATGATGGCGCAGCCGGCGGCCAGGGCGGCGGCAATCTTCTTCACCGCCTGGTTGATCGGGAAGTTCCAGGGCGTGAAAGCGGCCACCACGCCGATCGGCTCGCGCAGGGACATCTGGTAAACGCCAGGCTGACGTGCGGGGATGAGCCGGCCGTAGGAGCGCCGGCCCTCTTCGGCCATCCACTCGATGTTCTCCGGCGCGAGCATGGTCTCGCCCTTGGCCTCGATGAATGGCTTGCCCTGCTCCATCACCATCAAGGTGGCAATGGAGTCGGCCCGTTCGCGCAGCAGGTCCGCGGCCTTGCGCATGATCTTGGACCGTTCGACGGCGGAGGTCCGGCTCCAGACCTTGAAGCCCTTTGCGGCGGCGGCAAGGGCCCGGTCAAGGTCGGCAACGCCGGCTTGGGCGACGGTGCCGATCTGCTCGCCTGTCGCCGGGTTGATCACGGGGAGGGTCTTGCCGGCCGCGGCCGGGGCCCAGCTGTTGTCGATCAGCAGGTGCGTATCGGGATACATGGCGGTTCCTCGGTTATTTGCGGAGCAGGTTACGCGCCTGGGGAGGGTCGCGCAAAGGCTTGCTACGCCAGGACGTCCTCCAAGCGTATCGGCAGATCCCGCACACGAACCCCCGTCGCATGATACACCGCGTTGGCGATTGCCGCTGCCACGCCGACCATCGGCAGCTCGCCCAGGCCCTTCAGCCCGACCGGATTGGCGTTCTGGTCGTCGCCGCCGTCCAGCAGCGTCGCGGTGATTGAGGGGATGTCGGCGTTCACCGGCAGCAGGTATTCCGAGATGTTGGCATTGACGATGCGGCCGGTGCTGTCGTCCACCATCGTCTCCTCCAGCAGGGCCATGCCGACGCCGAACGTCATCCCGCCAATCAGCTGGCTATGCGCCGTCTTGGCGTTCAGCACGCGTCCGCCATCGAACACGCCCACCAGTCGGGAAACGCGAACCTCACCCAGCATCGGGTCTACCCGCACCTCGGCGAACTGGGCGCCGAACGAATGCAGGGAGTGCGTCTTCTTGCCCTTCTCCTTCGGCGGGCCCTTGGCATCCCCCACCACGTCGACGCTCTCCACACCGCGCCGGGCCAGCATCTCGCCGACCGTCATGCGGCCTTGCGGGCCGGCCACGGCACCGTCCTGCAGGCGGTAGGCGGCCGGGTCGGCGCCCTGCCAGCCGGCGTCCGAGATCGCCATCGCCACCGCATGGTCCCGCGCCTGCCGGCACGCCACGAGCACGGCGGACCCGACGCTGGCCGCCGTCTGGGAGCCACCGGACACGGGTGCCGGCGGGAAGCGGGTATCGCCGAGTTCGAACCGCACGCGCTCGATCGGCAAGCCCAACTCGTCCGCTGCCAGCTGGGCCATGACGGTGTAGGTGCCAGTGCCAATGTCCTGCGTGGCCGATTGAAGCACGGCGCTGCCATCGGCCATCAGGCGGACGCGCACGCTGGCCGGGCTCTGGTTCACCGGGTAGGTGGCGGTCGCCATGCCCATGCCCACGAGGTAGTGGCCGTCCCGCATCGACCGCGGTTCAGGCGTGCGGCGACTCCAGCCAAACGCAGCGGCCCCCTGGGCATAGCACTCGCGCAGCCGCTTGGAGGAGAACGGCAGATCCTCGGCGGGGTCGGTTTCCGCATAGTTCTGTAAGCGGAACGCGATGGGGTCGATCTTCAGCTCGGCCGCGATCTCGTCCATCGCCGATTCCAAGGCGAACACGCCGGAGGCCTCGCCGGGCGCCCGCATGTAGGTCGGCAGGCTCTGGTTGACTGCGACCAAGCGGTGGGTGACAGCGACGTTCGGGCAGGCGTAGAGCATCTCGGTGGCCAAGGCCACGGGCTCCACAAACTCGCCGAGCACGGGCTGGGACATCTGGCTGATGCCGTCATGGCGGATGGATTGCAGCATCCCGTCCTGCGAGACGCCAAAGGCCAGGCGCTGCACCGTGGCCGGGCGGAATCCGTTGGACGTGTACATCTGCTGGCGGGACAGCACGAGCTTCACTGGGCGGCCGACGATCTTGGCCGCCATCGCCGCGAGCGCCGCCGGGGGCCAGGTGTTGCCCTTGCTGCCGAATCCGCCGCCGACGAAGGGGCAGATTACCCGCACCTTGGTCTTGTCGATGCCGAACAGCCCGGCGAGCGTGGCCTGCGCGCCGCCGATGCCCTGGCTCGCCGTCCAGACGGTGAGCTGGTCACCATCCCACGCGGCGATGGTGGTATGCGGCTCCATCGGATTGTGGTGCTCGACGGGGGTGGTGTAGGTCGCCTCGAACCGCACCGGGGCACCGTCGAACGCGGCTTTCACGTCGCCGCGGGCGCTATCGGGCGAGCGCTCACCGTTGCGGAAGATCTTGGGGACGTAGGCCTGGTCCAGCGCCCCGTCCATCGTGGTCTGCGCCTCGCCTTCCTTGTAGCGCAGCTTGACGGCGGCGGCTGCGGCCTGGGCACGCTCGAGCGTGTCCGCGACGACGATCGCGACGTGCTGGCCGTTATACAGCACGTCCGAATTCTGCAGTGTCGGCGCGGTGATCGCCTGGGGCGGCCCGGCATCCCTCTTCAACGGCAGGGCGTTGTCGGGCGTCACGATGGCGAGCACGCCGGGCATGCCCTGCGCCGTGCCCAGCTCGAACCCAGCAATCTGCCCGGCCGCGATCGTGCTCTGCACCAACACGGCGTGGACGACGGAAGGAACGGCGAACTCAGCGGCGTATTGCGCGGCACCCGTCACCTTCTGCCGGCCGTCCTTTCGGTCGATGGGCTGTCCCGTGATCATCACCCCGGCTCCTTAAGCTGCGGCCAGCTGAAGCCCACGGAGCACCGTGCGCTGCATCAGCTTGACCTTGAAGGCGTTGTCCTTGGTGGGGTGGGTACCCTGCCCGGCCAGTTCGGATGCGGCCAGGAAGTTCGCGTCGGTCGCCGGCTGGCCGTGCAACGCCGCCTCTACCTGCGGCAGGCGCCAGGGCTGGTGCGCGACGCCGCCGCAAGCAATGCGGATCTCGCGGACCATCCCGTTATCAATATCCAGTGCGACGGCGGCGGACACCACCGCGAACTCGAACGTCGCCCGGTCCCGCACCTTGACGTAGCGGGATTTGCGGGCCGAGGGGCTGGGCGGGACGATGATCGCAGTGATGATCTCGCCCGGGACCAGATTGGTCTCGATCTGCGGCGTACTCCCGGGCAGGCGGTAGAACTCGGTGATCGGGACGATGCGCGTGCCGCCGCTGGGCGCTAGCAGCTGCACGGAGGCGTCCATGGCGGCCAGGGCCACGGGCATGTCCGACGGGTGGGTGGCAATGCAGTGGTCGCTGACCCCGGCCACGGCCAGGCTGCGGCTCTCCCCCGCAATGGCCGGGCAGCCGGAACCGGGGATGCGCTTGTTGCAGGCGAAACCGGTGTCCCGGAAGTAGCCGCAGCGGGTGCGCTGCAGCAGGTTGCCGCCCATGGTCCCCATGTTGCGCACCTGCGGCGAGGCGGAGAGCAGCAGCGCCTCGCTGACCGCCGGCCAGCCGTTGCGCACGTCCGGGTGGTTGGCCACGTCCACCATGCGGGCGAGTGCCCCGAGCTGCAGCGCGCCGTTGGCGGCGACGGCAATGGTGGCGGGCACGATGCCGTCCAAGTCGATCAACTGGCTCGGCGCCTCGACGTTATCCTTGCCGAGCTGCATGAGGTCGGTGCCGCCGGCGATGTATTTGGCCCCGTCCCGAGGCCCGGCGGCGAGGGCGTCGTCCAGGCTGCGCGGGCGCTGGATGGTGAAGGCCTGCATGGCTCAAACCCTCCCGGACGCGTCGCGGATCGCGTCGACGATGTTGGCATAGGCGCCGCAGCGGCAGATGTTGCCGCTCATGTGTTCGCGGATCTCGGCATCGGTGCCAGCGTGGCCTTCCTGCACCAGGGCGACGGCGGACATGATCTGACCCGGCGTACAGTAGCCGCACTGGTAGGCGTCGTGGTGCAGGAAGGCCGCCTGCATCGGGTGCAGATCGTCGCCGCTGGCGAGGCCCTCGATCGTCGTCACGGCGCGGCCCTCGGTCCGGGCGGCGAGCGTGAGGCAGGATACGACCCGCCGGCCATCGACATGCACGGTGCAGGCGCCGCAGGAACCGCGGTCACACCCCTTCTTGGTCCCGGTCAGCCCGGCATACTCGCGCAACGCATCCAGCAGAGAGGTCCGCGGCTCGATCGAGAGCGGGACCCGCTTGCCGTTGACCTGCAAGACGACGTCAACCCGTCCCGGGTCGGTCTGGACAGCGGGCGGAGTGGGCGCGGCGCCCGGCTGGGTCTGCCCGAGGGCGGGGGCGAGCGGCAGGGCGAGGCCCGCCGCCGATCCGCCAAGCACGCCACGCCGGGTCAGTGTCGAATTGTCCATGGGGATAGCCTCCACCGTCTGCGGCGCAGATAGCTGCAGCCTTCAACGGTGCAAGCGTGGAGCAACGCTCTGGTTGCCTGTATTGTGGCGATTTGAGGTTGGCTTGGGGGTCGCGGTCGCTGCGTCCGTGGGATCCCAAGCTCCGTCACTCCGGCCTTCTCAGATGAGGAAGAGGCAGAAGACGGCAGGTGGTCGCGACATTAGACGCTCTCCGTATCCAGCGCATACCCCGCTGCTCGGACCGTCCGGACCAGGTCCAGCTCGCCGGCGCCATTGATCGACTTGCGCAAACGCCGGATATGCACGTCCACGGTCCGGGGCTCGACGTGGATGTCCGGGCCCCACACCGCGTCCAGCAACTCCTCGCGGGAGAACACCCGCCGTGGGTGCTGCATGAAGAACTCCAGCAGGCGGAACTCGGTCGGGCCCAGGTGGATCGGCCTGGTGTTGCGCTGCACGCGGTGGGCCGAGAGGTCCATCCTGATATCGTGGAACTGCAGCATGCCCTTGGGATGCACGCCGCCCGAGCGGCGGAGCAGGGCGCGCATACGGGCGAGCAGCGCCTCCATGTTGAACGGCTTGGTGATGTAGTCGTCCGCCCCCGTGTTCAGGCCGCGCACGGCGTCCCCATCTTCGGTGCGGGCGGTGACCATGATCACGGGGAGGTCCCGCGTGTCGGGGCGGCGGCGGATCTGGCGGCAGACCTCGATGCCGCTCATCACCGGCAGCATCCAATCCAGCAACACCAGGTCCGGCGGGGCCTCTGCGATGCGGGTCAGCGCCTCCTGCCCATCCACCGCTTCGTCCACCCGGAAACCCTGCTTCTCCAGGTTGTAGCGCAGCATCGTCGCCAGCGCCGCTTCATCTTCCACGACCAGCACCAGCGGCTTGGCGCCGGCCTGCATGGTGTCAGGCATGCGCTACTCCCCCGCCTCGCGCGGACGCACCACGGCGTAGGCGGATCTGTCACCCTTGGGACGGCTCTCGGGCAGCGCCTCGCCGGTCGCTGTGTAGTGCACGGTTTCGGCGATGTTGGTCGCGTGGTCGCCGATGCGCTCGAGGTTCTTGGCGATGAACAGCAGATGCGTGCACGGCGTGATGTTGCGCGGGTCCTCCATCATGTAGGTGACGAGCTCGCGGAAGATCGCGTTGTAGATGTCGTCCACCGCCTGGTCCGAGCGCCAGACCTGCATCGCCTTCGCCTCGTCGTTGTCGCTCACGGCGTCCACGATCAGCTTCAGGTTCTCCTGCACCATGCGGCACATATGCGCGATGCCGGACAGGCTGAACGGCAGCGAGTATTGCTGCAGCACGATCGAGCGCTTGGCGACATTGGCGGCGTAGTCGCCGATGCGCTCCAGTGCCGAGGTGATCTTGAGCGCCGCGACGATCTGCCGGAGGTCCTGCGCCATCGGCTGGCGCAACGCCAGCATGCGGATGACCTGCGCCTCCACGTCCCGCTCCAGCGCATCGACCGAGGGGTCGCGCTCCACCGCCTGGGTAGCGGCGGCGCTGTCCTGGTGGATGACGGCGGCGGCGGCGGCGGCGACCTGCGCCTCCACGATGCCCCCCATCTCGGTCATGCGGTCCCGCAGGTTGGTCAGTTCCTGGGCGTAGGAGCGGACGATGTGCTCGGGCTGGGTATTGGCCATGCTGGTGCTCCCTCAGCCGAACCGGCCGGTGATGTATTCCTGGGTACGCTTCTGCCGGGGGTTGGTGAACATCTGCGCCGCCGGTGACACCTCGACGAGCTCGCCGAGGTAGAAGAATGCGACCTGGTCGGCGCACCGTGCCGCCTGCTGCATGTTGTGGGTAACGATGGCGATGGTGAAATCCCGCTTCAGCTCGTCGATCAGCTCCTCCACCCGCAACGTGCTGATCGGGTCGAGGGCGGAGGTCGGCTCGTCCAGCAGGATCACCTCGGGCCGGGTCGCGATGGTGCGCGCGATGCACAGGCGCTGCTGCTGCCCGCCCGACAGGCCGCTGGCGGACGTCTGCAGCCGGTCCTTCACCTCGGGCCACAGGGCGGAGCGGGTAAGCGACCACTCGACCCGCTCGTCCATGTCCGCCCGGCCCAGCCGCTCGTGCAGCTTCACGCCGAACGCGATGTTGTCGTAGATCGACATCGGGAACGGCGTCG
>CAXSEK010000161.1:0-6888 GCA_964235625.1 uncultured Acetobacteraceae bacterium | reverse complement strand
GAGCGGCGATATAGCAGGTCGGGTCCGGTGCCGGCTCGCCCTTGTTGTAGATCCAGTCGAACTCCTCCTCCGGATCGCGCGAGAAGACGAAGCCGTGATGCGCCAGGTGGTCGTAGGCGCGGTCCAGCCCGAGATACAGCACGACGCCGGAGCAGGCCGGCTCCCGCTTCCACCGCTTGCCGAAGCTGGCAGCGGGCTTGCCGCCGACCAGCTCCTGATACGTCCGCACGGCGTCCATGTTGGAAACCAGGGCGGAGAGCGGCACGGTCTCACCGGCTTCTGTCTCGACGCCGCTCACCACGCCACGGTCGGAATTGATGCGCCGGACCCCGGTGGAAAGCCGGATCTCCACGCCCAGCTCGCCCGCCAGCTTGGCTAGCGCCACCGGCACGGCCCGTGTGCCGCCCATCGGATACCAAATGCCGCCATCGGTTTGCATGTGGCCGATCGAGCACAGCACCGCCGGTGAGTTATACGGCGAGGAGCCGACATACTGCACGAAGTGGTCCAGCATCTGCGCTACCCGTGGATCAGGCACCCGCTTGCGTATTTGCTTGGCGACGGAGCTGCCCATCCTCAGGCTCAGCACGTCCTTCAGCGTGGCAAGGTCCATGTTCTTCTTCAGATCCATGGTGTCGCGGATATCCTCCACGGACCGCCAGAAGAAGAAGCGCTCGCTGACCGCGTGCAGCCCCTCGCTCATTTTGAGGAAGTCGCGGTAACCGGCGGCGTTGCCCGGGCTGTAGGAGTCCAGGTTGGCCGCCATCGCCTCCGTCTCGCCGGTCAGGTCCAGCAGGGACCCGTCATCGAAGAAGCAGCGCCACTGCGGGTCCAGCCGGCGCAGATCCATCGCCGCGTCCAAGTCCCGCCCGGCCTCGGCGAAGATGCGGCGCAACACCGCCGGCACGGTGAGGATGGTAGGCCCCATGTCGAACCGGAAGCCGCCTTCCTCCAGCTCGGCCGCCTTGCCGCCAAGCCAGTCATTCTTCTCGAACAGGATGACCTTGTGGCCGCGCGCCGCCAGGGTGCACGCGGCCGCCAAGCCGCCAAGGCCGCCGCCGACGACGCCGACTGGATCCATGATGCTCATACCGTCTCCGCGAGGGCGGGTTCATATTCGGGCGCCGCCATCAGCGACGGACGCCAGTGAGGTTGCAGGCCGAGGTCGTTGGCGAGCAGGCGACTTGTGATGCGCGCGCTCTCGAAGATCACGGGGAGGCCGCTGCCGGGATGGGTGCCGCCCCCCACGAGATAGACGCCGTCCAGGTCCTCGAACCGGTTGCGCGGACGGAAGTGCAGCATCTGCCGCAGTGAGTGCGCGAGGTTGAAGGTCGCCCCGCGGAACACGTTGAGGTCCACCTCCCAATCGTTGGGCGTCATCACCTTCTCGAACACGATGCGCTTCTCGATGTCGTGCACGCCCAGCCGCTCGAGCCGCTTCAGCGCCAGGGCACGGTAGCTGGCCTGCTGCTGCGCCCAGTCGATCCCGCCGCCGACCTTATGGCCGACCGGCACCAGCATGTACAGCGTGGAATACCCTTTTGGGGCCAGGGCTGGGTCGGTAACGCAAGCGTTCTGCACGTAGAACGAAGGCTCGCCCGGCGGCACCAGCCCGTCCTCGATCTCCTGCACGTTGCGGCGGTAGTCCTTGGACAGGTAGATCGTGTGGTGGGCCAGGTCCGGCAGCTCACCCTTGATGCCGAGATACAGCATGAAGGTGGAGCAGGAGTATTTCTTGCCCTCCAGCTTCCGGTTGGTCCAGCGGCGGCGCAGGCGGTCCGGCACAAGCGTGGACATGGCTTGGGCGAAGTCGGCGTTGATCACTAGGGCGTCGAACTGCTCGGTGCCGGCGGCGGTGCGCACGCCAGTCGCGCGGCGACCCTGGAACAGAATCTCCTGCACCGGCTCGCCCATCTTGAACGTCACGCCCATGGCTCGGGCGAGCCGCTCCATCACCGTCATCACCGCGCCGCAGCCGCCGCGCGGGTGATAGACGCCGAATTCGTATTCCATGAACGACAGGATGGTGAACAGGCTGGGGCAACGGAATGGCGACATGCCCAGGTATTTGGACTGGAACGAGAAGGCCAGCCGCACCCGCTCGTCGCTGAAGTAGGTGGCGAGGTCGCCGTTCACCGTGCGGTGCGGGCGCATCAGCTTCAACGAGCGCAGCATCGAGGGCCGCATCAGATCCATCGGCCCGTTGAACGCCGACTCCAGGATCGGGCGGAAGGCGGCCAGCTTGGCGCGGTTGTCCGCCATGAAGCGCGGCAGGGCGGCGGCATCCTGCGGTGCGAACCGGGCAACCTCCTCGGCGAGGCGGGCCATGTCGCTGGTCGCACGCATCTCGCCGCCGGCTTCGAAGATCAGGTGGTACAGAGGATCAAGGCGGATCAGCTCGATCTCGCGCTCGAGATCGTAGCCGCAGGCCGCGAAGATGTCGTTCAGGACACGGGGATAGAGGAAGAACGTCGGCCCCATGTCGAACTTGAACGTCCCGGCCTCGCTGGGGGCCGTGACCGTCGCCGAGCGACCGCCGACTTGCTGATGCCGCTCGTAAACCGTGACGTCGGCACCGGCCTGCGCCAGCAGCATGGCGGCGGACAACCCCCCCGGCCCGGCCCCGATGATGCCGACCCTGCGACCTCCCGTCCGGGTCAAGCGGCGACGCCCCACGGGTGGAGCGTGGGTGGGGAAGGGTCATGGCGTCCGGGCATAGGCTGACCTTACCTTCAAAGCAGCTAAACGTGAAACGGCAGCAACGAGGCATGTAATTGGGGAGCGCGTGGCTCTTGTCACGGTTCGCCCGGCGCGCAATCTGCCGATCCGCCCGCGCTGTGCGGAACGGAGACCGGCCATTCCGCTCAACCCCGCGTCGCCGCTCGCCCGGTTGCTGGATGGCCCGATACGACCGGGCGTGGTGCGCTGGCTGGGCGTGCGGCCCGCTCGCCGCGCGCCGATGACCTCAGTCGGGTGCGCCACGTTCAACACGGTGCAGGGCATGGCCGGAGACCGCTGGCAGGGGCGACGCGGCGGCAACCGCCAAGTCACGCTGCTCGCCGAGGAGCATCTCTGGGCCATCGGCCGCTTCCTCGGGCGCGAGGCCGTGCTGCCCGGTGATCTTCGGCGCAATATCGTGGTGGGTGGGATCAACCTGCTGGCCCTGAAGGATCGCCGGGTGGCGGTGGGGTCAGCCGTGTTCGAGGTCACGGGGGAATGCCACCCATGCTCACGGATGGAGGAGATCCTCGGGCCCGGCGGCTATAATGCGGTGCGTGGACAAGGAGGACTGACCGCGCGGGTCGTCGTCGCAGGGTGCGTGAAGCTCGGCGATACGGTCTGCCGCGTGTGACCGCCTGACCAATGCGGCAAAGGCCGGCTATTCGCTGACGCGAAGGCCGGCCCTCTGGTCTCAATAAGGGTAACCGTAGGGATACGCGTAGCGGTAGCCGTAGTAGCCCGGGTAGCCAAGCCCATAAACCAAACCCGGTCCAAAACCGTAACCCCGGTAGCCATAGCCGCCGTAGCCGCCCCGAAAACCGCCGCCATACCCGTAGCCGCCTCGGAAACCGCCATAGCCGTAGCCACCGCGGAAACCGCCGCCGCCGCCACGGAAGCCGTAGCCACCGCCACCGCGGAAACCGCCACCGCCGCCACCGCGCTGGGCGAGGGCAGGCGTGGCAGCGAGGGCCAAGGCAAGGGCAGCCGCACCGACAAGGCGCCCAAGATTGATCATCGTTATAGCCTCCTGTTGACAGGAAGGTGGCAATCCGGCCGCAGCCGGACAACGCACAGGCGCGTGCGCTGGCCAGGTAACGAATTTCCGATCAAAGCGGACCGAAGTCGCGGCGGCTCAAGCCCTGGCAGTCGGCCGGCCGGCGGTCCGCTCGTGCCAAGCTTCCAGCTTGGTCCAGGCCAGGTCCAGCGCTTGCCCGACCTTGCCGCCGAACCGGGTGAAGCAGGACAGCACGATATCGACCAGCGTGGATCGGTCGCCGACGATGGTGGTCCGGCTCGCTATCTGCCCGTCCAGCCAGCCGACCACATGGCGCGCCGTCGCCTTCACCACGTGGAAGTTTGGCCCGACCGAGTCGTAGAGCTTCATGACGTTGAAGCCCCCTTGTTCCTGTGCGGTGTCAAACGCTCCCCTCGTCCTGGCCCTCGCGCACGGCGGTGACGATGGCGGAGAAGTCCAGCCCGGCGTGATGCTCGGCAAAGCGCGCGTAGATCGCCTGGGCATGCGCACCGAGCGCCGTTTGCGCCCCCGATGCCGCCGCGGCCTCCTGGGCGAGCGTAAGGTCCTTCAGTATCAGGGCCGTGGCAAAGCCGGGCGCGTAGTCCCGGTTGGCCGGGGAGGCCGGGACCGGGCCGGGCACCGGGCAATAGGTGGTGAGCGACCAGCACTGGCCGGAGGCGGTGCTGGCGACGTCGAACAGCGCCTGGTGCGACAGGCCGAGTGTCTCCGCCAGCACGAACGCTTCCGAGACGGCGATCATCGAGATCCCCAGGATCATGTTGTTGCAGATCTTGGCCGCCTGCCCGGCGCCGGCCTCGCCGCAGAGCACGATGCGCTTGCCTATCGCCTGCAGGATCGGCTCGGCGCGGGCGAACGCCTCCGCGGTGCCGCCGGCCATGAAGGTGAGGCTGCCCGCCTGCGCCCCGCCGACGCCGCCGGAGACGGGGGCATCGATGCTGGCGACCCCCGCCGCGCCGGCGGCGGCATGGGCTGCGCGAGCGGACGCGACGTCGATCGTGGAGCAGTCGATGAACAGGGCGCCGGCGGACGCAGCGGGCAGGATCTCGGCATAGCAGGCGACGACGTGCTTGCCCGCAGGCAGCATGGTGATCACGGTGTCCGCCCCCTGCACCGCGTCCCGCGCCGACCCGGCGAGGTCGATGCCCAGATTGGCCGCGGTCTCACTGGCGGAAGGCGCGATGTCGTAGCCGCGGACGGCGTGCCCGGCGCGCAGCAGGTTCGCGGCCATGGGGGCACCCATGTTGCCGAGGCCGATGAAGGCGATGGTGGCCATGGACGCGCTTCCCCCTAATTGACGGGCAGCCTCGCGAGGCTGCCTGGGGGCGTCAAGCGGTTGTGTCCGCGACCCTGCTGGAACGAGCGCACCGCCGCATCTCTCTGCCTTTCCCGCAAGCGGGAGAGGATAAGGAAACTCCTTTGAGGAATGGTTAGGCTGCTGCCCACTCCGGAGCATGCGTGCCCAGCGGCACCGTCGGCCATTGCCAGACGGCGGGGGTGGCGCTGAAGCGGATGGCATGCCGCACGGCTTCCACCCGGCCCAAGGGTGACGCGCTCGTCTCCAGACAATCGGTGAAGGACAGCGGTTCGCCGGCAAACCCGTCCGCGATCCGCCCCAGGCCCCGCAGCCACCGCGCCGTCCCCGCCAGCGACACCCGCACGTGCCAACTGCCGCCTTCCGTCGCACGGCGGTGCAGGGCGGCCAGGATGCCGAACGCGAGCAGGGCACCGGAGGCGTGGTCGAGCGCCTGGCATGGCAGCACGCGAGGTGTGTCGTCCTCCGCCGCATCACGCTCGTCCGCGTTTAGGCCGGACGCCGTCTGCACCAGCGAGTCGAAGCCGCGGCGGCCGGCCCATGGGCCTTCGTCGCCATAGGCGTTGAGCGAGGCGGCGACGATGCCGGGCCGGAGTGCGGCTAACGCCTCGGGGCCGAAGCCGAGCGAGGCGAGCCCGCCGGGCCGGTAGCCCTGCACGAACACGTCCGAACCGCGCACCAGCCCGGCCAGCACCGCACGCTGGGCTGGTTCCCGCAGGTCGAGCTGGGCGGACCGCTTGCCCCGGCCAGTATCCATGACCAAGGCCGGGATGCTCGGCAGATGCGGCCCGGTGATCAGCAGCACCTCCGCCCCGTGCGCTGCCAGCGTGCGCGTGCACATCGGGCCGGCGATGATCCGTGTCAGGTCCAGCACCCGCACGCCGCCGAGCGGACGCGCCGATGGCGGAAACGGCGCGGGCGGGGCGTCCCCGATCCGCTCGATTCGGACCGGCCTGTCCGCCACCGCCCGGCCCTGGGGAGAGGACGCCCACTCCGCCGCCGTGCGGAACGCGGTCACGCACATACCCGCCGCTGCCGCCGCGTCCTCGAATGGAATCGCCTGCAAGGTGGCGAGCGCGGCTGCCACTGCCTCCCGATCACCGCGGCAACCGAGCAGCCGCAATACGCCGTCCCGATGGTGCGGGAAATTGGTGTGCAGCCGTACATAGCCGTCGGCGGTGGCGTAGAGGCCAGCCAGGGAGTCCCAAGCCTCTGGCGGCGGGTGGCCGTCGATGCGGAAGAGGCGCTCGGAGAGGAACTCCGCGCAAGCGTCCCGCATGTCGACGGAGACGTCCTGCATCTGGCCGCCTCGCCCGGCCCAAAACACGGCAGCCGCCAACGCGGCCGCTGCCAGGCTGACTTGGGCCGCCGTTCCGACGGCAAAGCTGGACGGCAGAATGGGATCGCACCCGGTCAACCGAAGCCACGCGAGCGCTGATTTTGGCATCGCCGCTTGCTGCCAGAGCGCCGCGTGGTGGCTATAAGCATCAATCGACACTCGGGGGAAACCCAAGCGACGCAAAATGTTCTGCAAGGCGCTGTGCGATGCCACTGTAATCCGCGTTGTCATCTGGTCGCCGCGACACATCAAGGAACACGTGCTTCGACGACGTGCTCAGACCGATGATCGATCCGCGCGGCCCCAGATAGTCGCGTGTCAAATCCCATGTCGGGGAGCGGGGAGCATCTTCAGACGCAGAATAACCTTCGGCTTGCGCAAACATATCCAGCAACCGCGCAAGCATTGCTTGATTCACCGCTGTACGGTCTGCCTTCAGACTGATCACCTCTGATAAAACCTGTGTGGTAACTATACTCT
>CAXSEK010000160.1:0-6950 GCA_964235625.1 uncultured Acetobacteraceae bacterium | reverse complement strand
CGTGCAGGTTCTGGGCATGGGCATGGCCCTGGCTGCCGAAGCCGATGATCGCGACAGTCTTGGCCTTGATCAGGCTGACGTCGGCATCGCGGTCGTAGTAAACGCGCATTCTTGTTTGCTCCTGGACTAATGGCGTCGGGCCAAGGCGGATGGCGCAAGCGCTTATCCGCCCTACGCCGGACTGTTAAAGCGTCTGTGTGCCCCGGCTGATCGCGGCGACCCCGGTGCGGGACACCTCGGCCAAGCCCAGCGGACGCATCAGCGCGATGAAGGCGTCGATCTTGTCGGTGCTGCCGGTCATCTCGAACACGAAGCTCTCGGCCGAGGCATCCACCACGCGGGCCCGCAGCGCCTCGGCAATGCGCAGACTGTCGCTGCGGTCGTTTCCGGACGCCACTACCTTCACCAGAGCGAGTTCGCGCGCGATATGCGGCCCGTCGGTCGTCAAGTCGGCGACCTTGTAGACCGGGATCAGCCGGTCCAGCTGCGCCTTGATCTGGGCGATCACCATCGCTGTGCCGCTGGTCACGATGTTGATGCGGCTGCGGCTGCGGCCGTCATCCACCGGCGCGACTGTCAGGCTGTCGATATTGTAGCCCCGCCCGCTGAACAGGCCGATTACCCGCGCCAGCACGCCCGACTCGTTTTCGACCAACACGGAAATGGTCGCGGTCTGCAGGTCCTGGTCCATCAGACGAGCATCAGCCCCTCTTGCGTCAGCCCGGCGGCACTCGCCTCGCCGCCCGGGCCCAGGATCATTTCGTTATGCGCCGCCCCGGACGGGATCATCGGATACACGTTCTCCGTCTCGTCCACGCAGATATCTGCGATCACTGGGCCCGGCGTGGCCAGCATGCGCTCGATCACGCCGTCCAACTCGCCCAGCCTGGTCGCACGCAGCCCCGTGGCATGGAACGCCTCGGCCAGCTTGACGAAGTCCGGCAGCGCCTCGCTGTAGCTCTCGCTGTAGCGGCTGCCATGCAGCAATTCCTGCCACTGCCGCACCATGCCGAGATACTGGTTGTTCAGGATGAACACTTTTACCGGCAGCCGGTATTGCGCCAGCGTCGCCATCTCCTGGATGTTCATCAGGATCGACGCCTCGCCCGCAACATCGATGCACAGCGCGTCCGGATATGCGACCTGCACGCCCATTGCCGCCGGCAGCCCGTAGCCCATCGTGCCAAGGCCGCCGGACGTCATCCAGCGGTTCGGCTTGTCGAAGCCGAAATGCTGCGCCGCCCACATCTGGTGCTGGCCCACTTCGGTGGCGATGAACGTGTCCCGCCCGGCGCAGGCGGCATGCAGGCGGCGGAGTGCGTGCTGCGGCTTGATCACTGCGGAGGGCGCCCAGTCCTGCTGGTAGGCCATGCAATCTTGCCCACGCCACGTATCGATCTGCCGCCACCAGCCCGCCAACGCCTGGCGGTTCTGCTCCTGCGCATCCTCGTGCCACGCCGCGATCATGGCGCGCAGGGTCAGCCCGGCGTCCCCCACCACCGGAACATGGACCTTGACATTCTTGTTGATCGAGGACGGGTCGATGTCGCAGTGGATGATCGTGGCATGCGGTGCGAAGGCGTTCAGCCGGCCGGTCACCCGGTCATCGAACCGGGCGCCCAGGTTCAGCATGACATCACAGCCATGCATGACGAGGTTCGCCTCGTACGTGCCGTGCATTCCCAGCATGCCGAGGAATTGCGGGTCAGACGCCGGGTAGGCACCCAGGCCCATCAGCGTCGAGGTGCAGGGCGCGCCGGTCAGCCGCACGAACTCGCACAGCACGTCCGAAGCGTTCGCGTTGATCACACCGCCGCCGGTGTAGATCACCGGACGGGCCGCGCCCTTAAGGTGCCGAACCGCCTTACGGATCGCTGCTGGGTCCGGCTCGGTGCGCGGGCGGTAGGACCGGTGCGGCTCCTTGGAGGGGGCGGTGTAGGGCGCAGGCGCGATCAGCACGTCCTTCGGCAGGTCGATCAGCACGGGGCCGGGCCGGCCCCCCGCGGCGATCGCGAATGCCTCGTGCACGACCCGCGCCAGGTCTTCGCCGCGCTTGACTAGGTAGTTGTGCTTGGTCGCCTGCCGGGTGATCCCCGTGGTGTCGGCTTCCTGGAACGCGTCGTTGCCAATTAGATGCGTCGGCACCTGGCCCGTCAGGCAGACGATCGGGATGCTGTCCATCAGCGCGTCCACCAGCCCGGTGACGGTGTTGGTGGCACCCGGCCCGCTGGTGACGAGCACGACGCCCACCTTGCCGGTGGACCGCGCATAGCCCTCCGCCGCATGCACCGCCGCCTGCTCGTGCCGGACCAGGATGTGGCGGATCGCGTTTTGCTTGAAGATCGCGTCATAGATCGGCAGCACGGCACCGCCCGGATAGCCGAACACGACTTCGACACCCTGGTCGTTGAGGGCCTGTAGGAGGATCTCGGCGCCGGGGCGGCGGTCGGGGCTGATATGCGTCATGCCCGTGATCTACGGGTCCAACCCCCTGGGGTCAATCACAGCTATGCAGAAACTGATGCATACCAGCCATCCATGTTTCTGAAAGTTGCGCAGGACCATTGTATCGCGCATTGATCTTCTCCGTGCGCCCTGGGTCTGCGACCGGCTGGTGGCGGAACCAGGTTGCCTGCCGTTTGGTGTACTGCCCAGTCGCGAGCACGGCGCGCCGCTCGGCTTCCGCCAGCGTGGCCTCCCCGCGCAGAGTCGTACCGAGCTCCGGCACGCCATGGGCGCGCAATGCGGGCACCGCCGGGTCGAGCCCCAGGGCGAGCAGGGCCGCCACCTCCTCAAGCGCGCCGGACTCCAGCATGGCGGTGAACCGGGCGGCGATGGCGGCGCGCAGCTCGGCGCGCGGTGGGTCCAGCAGGACCGCGGCGAACCGCCATGGCGGTGCCGACGGTGCGGCACGCTGCCACGCCGCCAGGCCGCGCCCGGTGCCGCGCCACACCTCCCAGGCGCGGGCGATGCGCTGGCCGTCGCCGGGGCGCAGGGTGGCGGCCGTCTCGGGATCCGCCTCGCGCAGGCGGGCGTGCAGGGAGGGAGCGCCCTGCTCGTCAAGCAGCGTGCGCGCCTCGTGCCGGGCTTCGGTGCCGGGGTCGGGGATGTCCGCCAGCCCGGCCGTCAATGCGCGCAGATACAGCCCCGTACCGCCACACAGGATCGGCAGCCGGGCGGTGTCCATCGCCGCCAGCGCCGCTCCCCGCCACCACGCGGCGCTGCCCGGCTCGGCGGCGGGGCGGACGCCATACAGGCAATGCGGCGCCGCTGCCTCGTCCTCCGGGCTGGGCCGGGCGGTGACGATCCGCAGCTCCCGGTAGACCTGCATCGAATCGGCGTTGATCACTGTGCCGCCCCAGCGCCGTGCCAGGTGCAGCGCCAGGGCCGATTTGCCGCTGCAAGTCGGGCCCGCCACGATCAGGGCGGGGCGCTGCTGCTTGTGGGTGCCCCCGGTTGGTGCCATGCCGGCACGACCATGCCCCATATCGTGACCCTCGTCGCCGCCCGGGAGGCCGCCCCGCTGCACGCGGCTACCATCGGCCGTGTGCGGGACGCCGTGCGGGGCGGCGCAGCGGTCCCGCTCTCCCCCGGCGAGGCGGTGGATATCTTCTGCCCAGCCAAGCCCGACATGGACGCCGTCCGGTCCGCCCTGGCGGGCGAGGCGGTGGACGCGTTGGCAGTGCACAGCCGGGGACGGCGCAAGGGCCTGCTGGTGGCGGACATGGACAGCACGATCGTCACCGGCGAGACGCTGGACGAACTGGCCGCGATCGCCGGCGTGGGCGAGCACGTCGCCGCGGTCACCAAGCGCTCGATGAACGGCGAGATCGACTTCGCCGACGCCTTGCGCGAGCGGGTGGGACTGTTGCGCGGGCTCGACCTGGCGGCGCTGGAGCAGACCTGGGCCGGCGTGCGGCTGACGCCGGGTGCCAAGGTGCTGGTGGCCACGATGCGCAGCCATAACGCCACGACCGCCCTGGTCTCTGGTGGCTTCACCTTCTTCACGGAGCGTGTGGCGGCGCTGTGCGGCTTCGACGTGCACCGCGCCAACACGCTGATGGACGACACCACCGCGCTCACCGGCGAGGTGGGCGAACCGGTGCTGGACCGCGAGGCCAAGCTCGCCGTGCTGCAGGAACTGGCCGAGGCGCGCGGCTTGCGCCTGTCCGCTACGCTCGCGGTGGGCGATGGCGCCAACGACCTGGCAATGGTGACGGCCGCCGGCATGGGCGTCGCCTACCATGCCAAGCCCGTCGTCGCCGCCGCGGCGCGATACCGCGTGGACCACGCCGATTTACGGGCGCTGCTGTTCGCCCAGGGCTACCCGGCCAGCGCCTTCGCCGGCGAATAGCCTACGTGCCCGGCGCGATCGGCTGCGGCGTGGGTGGGGGCAACGGCGCGGCCTGTACCGCCGCCGGCTCAGGCGTCTTCGCTTCGGTCTTGGGTTCGGGCGGCGCCGGGTCAAGCTGGACGGTGTAGTCGGCCACGATGCGGGCCTGGTTGCCGGCGATCACCAGCACGTTCTGGCCGATTTCGAGCGCCTGCTTGTCCTGCTGCGTCACGGAGAGCAGATCGCCATTCGCTTTGCGGACCACATACTCGTAGGCATGGGTCGCGCCCGTGGTCTTCTCGACCGCGCTGCCCACTAGCCCGCCAACCACGCTGCCGCCCAACGCGCCGAACGCAGAGGTGACGCCGTTGCCGACCTGCGACCCGGCGATCCCGCCGGCCGCCCCGCCGGTGACCGCCCCGACCGTGCCGCCACTGGTGACGCCCACCAGGCGGCGGCCGATCACCACGCCCTGATCGACCTTGTTGGCCTGCTGGACCGCCGCGCTGGTGTACGAGTTGGCCGAGTAATCCGGCTTGCACGCGGCGAGCGCCAGCAAGCCGCAGAGAACGAGGGTTCGTGACAAGGAACCGCTCCACCGCTGTTCGCCACCTGTTTAGAAACCGCGGCGACGCGGGACAAGGTGCGAGGACCCGAAGGGCTCCCCCTCCCACAAGGGGAGGGGGACGAGAGCCTTACTGCGGTGTCGCGTCGTCCGTCCGCGCCGGGCGCTGGCGGCGGTCGGCCATGAACTGCTCGAACTCCTGCCGGTCCCGCGCCTGACGCAGGCGGTCGAGGTATTCGACGAACTCCTTCTGCTCATCCTCCAGGCGGCGCAGCGTCTCCGAACGGTATTCGTCGAAGGCGCGGTTGCCCGAGGGCGGGGCGAACGAGAAGCCGCGTGCGGTGCGGCTCATCATCTCGGGGAACTGCCACTGGCCGCCCCGGGCGAACCGATCGCCATAACGCTTCGTGGACAGGCGGTAGGCCAGGATGGCGAGGCCGAACGGCCACCAGAAGTAGAAGCCGAGCAGGATCGCAAAGATCCAGATCGGGCGCGGCACCGCCATCATCATGCGCGGGGGGGCAAAGCTCATAGTCTGGCTCCGAGAGTGAATGTTAATCACATTCACATACATGCTCCTGGCGAGGCGGCGCGTAAAGTATCTCATGATTTTATTTATCCTCCGAGTCCGAGTGAGCGCAGGTAGACCAGCAAACCCGCCTCCAGCAGGTCGTCCGGGGTCATGGGCAACGGCCGGCGCCCCGGCGAGGGCGGCCCGGTGAACAGGGACGCCGTGCCGTGGCACAGCGACCAGACATGCAACGCCACCATCAAGGCCGGCGGCCGACCTTGCGCCGGCGCGGCGGCACAGGCGGCCTCCGACGCGCGGCGGATGACGGCGAATGCCGCATCGGCCGCACCCCGCACGGCCGGCTCGGTCTCGCCCTGTACGCCGTCGAACATGGCAGCATAGGCGGCCGGATCGCGCCGGGCAAAGGCGAGGTAGGCACGCCCACACCGCTCGATCGCGGCCGCCGGATCGGGCAAGCCGTCATTCCAGGCAGCCAGCAGGTCGTCTGCCAGCCGCTCGAAACCCTGCCGAGCCAACTCGGCCACCAGCGCCCCCCGGTCCCGGAAATGGCGGTACGGCGCGGCCGGGCTGACCCCGGCGGCGCGCGCCAGCTCGGCGAAGGCAAACCCGCCCAACCCACGCTCGGCGATCAGGCGGCGTGCAGCCTCGACCAGCGCCTCGCGCAGATTGCCGTGATGGTAGCTGTCGCGGGAGAAGGCCATGTGAAGGCGGTTTACATCAGCGTGGCCCGCAGGGACAGGCCCGAGTTCTAGCGCGCCCGGCTGGCGCTCCCCAGCGGCGACGCCAATCCCGCGGCCGGTTCACCGCGCTGACCATCGCGTTGCTGATCAGCATCAGCAAGAGAGGCAGGCGTAGCCCTGCTTGATGCCGAAGCGGACGCTAGCGGCGGCCACTGGCGCGCGCTGCTGGTCAGGCGGCGATCCGGTCGAGCCCGGCCATGTAGGGGCGCAACACATCGGGCACGGTAATCGAGCCGTCGGGCTGCTGGTAGGTCTCCATCACCGCGATCAGCGCCCGCCCCACCGCCACCCCCGAACCGTTCAGCGTATGCACGAACTCCGGCTTGCCCTCCGCCGGGCGATACCGCGCATTCATCCGCCGCGCCTGGAACGCCCGCGTGTTGGAGCAGGAGCTGATCTCCCGGTATGTCCCCTGGCCCGGCAGCCAAACCTCCAAATCGTATGTCTTGGCGGCGCCGAACCCGGTATCCCCGGCGCACAGCAGCATCCGGCGATACGCCAGCCCCAGCCGCTCCAGCACCGTCTCCGCGCACCGCGTCATCCGCTCGTGCTCCGCCTCGGAGTCCTGCGGGCGGGTGATCGACACCAGCTCCACCTTGCGGAACTGGTGCTGCCGCAGCATCCCGCGCGTGTCCCGCCCCGCTGACCCGGCCTCCGAACGGAAGCAGTCGGTCAGCGCCACCATGCGCCAGGGCAGCCGCGCCTCCGGCAGGATTTCGCCGGCGGCCATGTTGGTCAGCGGCACCTCGGCGGTCGGGATCAGCCAGCGGCCGTCGGTGG
>CAXSEK010000159.1:0-6982 GCA_964235625.1 uncultured Acetobacteraceae bacterium | reverse complement strand
AGGCGTCGGTGGTGCGCTCGCTCATCCAGTGCAGGCCGCGATGCACGTTGGCGTACTGCGTCCGCATGGTCTCGGCCATGGCGTCAATCACCGCGTCCGGCTTCATCGCGGAAGCGGCGCTGTCCAGGAACACCAACGGCTTGCCGTGGACACGCTGCTGCAGGATGGGGAACTCGGTGCGGATGCGATCGACATCCAGGGGAGCACGGGCAATCATGTTCATTTAGGCTGTACCTTTCACGCCTGCCGCTGCCACCAGCCCTCGACCGCCTGCTCCAGCAGCGCGCGTCCGGCCTCATGCGTCACGGCCTGCAACGCGTCATCCAGGAAGGCGCGGACCAGCATGGAGCGGGCTTCCGGCTCGGGAATGCCGCGGGCCCGCAGATAGAACAGTTGGTCCATGTTCAGCTCGCCGATCGTGGCACCATGGCTGCACTTCACGTCGTCGGCGTAGATCTGCAACTCGGGCTTACAGTCGATCTCGGCGTCGGGCGAGAGCAGAAGCGCCTGACTCATTTGGTAGCCGTCGGTCTTCTGCGCTACCCGGTCCACCTCGATGCGGCCCTGGAATACGCCGCGAGCATGGCCGGTCAGCACGTTCTTCACCGTCTGCCGGCTGGCGCAGAGCGGAGCGTCGTGCATCACCACGGTGGTTACGTCGGCCACCTGGTGGCCGCCGAGTAGCTGGGCGGCGTTGAGGTGAACGGTGCCGCCCGGTCCGCGCAGGCGGGCGTGGAACTCGGCCCGGGAGGTGCGCGCGCCGAGCGTCAGGGTGAACGCATCATAGAAGCCAGCCCGCTCGATATCGGCGTAGATGGTGGCAAGATGGAACGCGTCCGGCGACTCGTCCTGCAGGCGGATATGAGTGAGAGTGGCGCCGGACGCGACCTCGATCTCGGTGACCGGGTTATGCAGGTAGCGGCCACGGCCGAGGCAGAGTTCGATGATCGTGAGACGAGCGCCCTCGGCAAGGGTGATCCTATGCCGGGGATGGAAAGCGATCGAGCGCCCCTCGGACTCGGCGGCCAGGTTCACCAGCAAGAGGGTGCCGGCATCCACGCCCTCGGCCACCGACAAGATCGCGCCGTCCTCGGCCAGCATCATGTTGAGAGCGACGACCGGCTCCTTCTCCGGACGGGAGAGTTGGCCGAACTGCGCCGCCTCCGCGAAGCGCGTGAAGGTCACGGCCGATGGCAGCTCCGACAGGTCTTCCCGAAGACGGCCATCCACGAACACGATGCGCGGACCGGCGATGTCCGGGACGGTCGGCAGCAACCCGCCTTCGACCGACGTCAGAGCCTCGCGGAAGTCGTTCTCAGCCAGGGCGCGAAGCGAGGTGTATTTCCACGCCTCATTGCGCATGGTGGGTAGTCCGGCACCGCGGAACGCATCGGCTGCCGCATCCCGCGCGGCCGTGTCACCCGGGAGGCGGGTGCGCAAGCCTTCATAGCGGGAGAGGAACGCGTCGGCGCCCCGGCTCAGCGTTGTGCTCATGCAGCTTCCGCGACGATCTGGGCGTAGCCGTCGGCCTCCAACTGCTGCGCGAGCTCGGGGCCACCGGAGCGGACGATACGGCCAGCGGCCAACACGTGGACGCGGTCGGGCACGATGTAGTCCAGCAGGCGCTGGTAATGCGTGATCACCAATGCGGAGAAGTCCGGCGCGCGCAGGGCGTTCACGCCGTCCGCCACGATCTTGAGCGCGTCGATGTCGAGGCCGCTATCGGTCTCGTCCAGGATGGCGAGCTTGGGGCGCAGCACAGCCATCTGCAGCACCTCGTTGCGCTTCTTCTCGCCGCCGCTGAAGCCCACGTTCACGTTGCGCTTCAGCATGTCGTCCGGCATGGCCAGGCGCTTCATCGCCTCGCGCGCAACGCGAAGGAACTTGATAGCATCCAGCTCCGGTTGGCCGCGGGCGCGGGCTTGCGCATTGTAGGCGGTGCGCAGAAAATTGGCGTTGCCGACACCGGGTAGCTCCACCGGGTATTGGAAAGCCAAGAACAGCCCTACCGCTGCGCGCTGCTCCGGTTCCATGTCGAGCAAATCGACACCGTCGAACGTGGCGGTGCCGCCCGTCACCTCATAGCCGTCGCGGCCGGCAAGCACGTAGCTGAGCGTGCTCTTACCGGAACCGTTCGGGCCCATGATGGCGTGGACCTCGCCCGTGGGCACGACCAGGTCGATCCCATTCAGGATCGCCTTGCCCTCCCCATCCCCGGCGTCAAGCTTTGCTGCCAGCCCCTTGATCTCGAGCATCAGCCGACCGACCCCTCGAGCGAGATGGCGAGCAGCTTTTGCGCCTCGACGGCGAACTCCATCGGCAGTTCCTTCAGCACGTCCTTGCAGAAACCGTTGACGATCAAGCCCACTGCGTCCTCCTGGCTGAGGCCGCGCTGCCGGCAGTAGAATAGCTGGTCGTCGTTGATCTTGCTGGTGGTCGCCTCGTGCTCCACCTGGCTGGTCGCGTTGCGGCTCTCGATGTAGGGCACGGTGTGCGCCCCGCACTGGTCGCCGATCAGCAGGCTGTCGCACTGGGTGAAGTTCCGGGCGTTCGCCGCCTTTGGCAGGATGCGCACCAGGCCGCGATACGTGTTGTCCGACCGGCCGGCGCTGATACCCTTGCTGACGATGGTCGAGCGGGAGCCCTTGCCGATGTGGATCATCTTCGTGCCGGTATCGGCCTGCTGGCGGTTGTTGGTCAGTGCCACGGAGTAGAACTCGCCCACGCTGTCCTCACCCTGGAGGATGCAGCTCGGATACTTCCACGTGATCGCCGAACCGGTCTCCACCTGGGTCCAGCTCACCTTGGAGCGGGCACCGCGGCAGGCCGCGCGCTTGGTGACGAAGTTGTAGATGCCACCCTTGCCGTTCGCATCGCCGGGATACCAGTTCTGCACCGTACTGTATTTAATGGTCGCGTCATCCATCGCGACCAGTTCGACACAGGCGGCATGGAGCTGATTCTCATCGCGCTGCGGAGCCGTGCAGCCCTCGAGATACGACACGCTGGCGCCGGCCTCGCAGATGATTAGCGTGCGCTCGAACTGGCCGGTGTTCTTGGCATTGATGCGGAAATACGTCGACAGTTCCATCGGGCAGCGCACGCCCTTGGGGATGAACACGAAGGATCCGTCGGTAAACACGGCGCTGTTGAGGGCAGCGAAGTAGTTGTCACCGGCCGGGATGACGCTGCCGAGATATTGGCGCACCAGGTCCGGATAGTCGTGCACCGCCTCGCTGATCGGGCAGAAGATCACGCCCACGTCCATCAGGCTCTTGCGGAACGTGGTTGCAACGGACACGCTGTCGAACACGGCGTCGACGGCGATCTGACGGCCCTGAGCCGCGCCCTCCGCAGCATCCTCGCCATCGGCACCGACCACGCCGGCCAGGATGGCCTGCTCGCGGATTGGGATGCCGAGCTTCTCGTAGGTGCGGAGCAGCTCCGGATCCACCTCGTCGAGCGACTTTGGCCCGTCCTTCTTTTTCGGGGCGGCGAAGTAGTGGATATCCTGGTAGTCGATCGGCGGGTAGCCGATCTTGGCCCAGTCCGGCGACTTCATCTTGAGCCACGCAGCATAGGCCTTCAGGCGCCAGGCGAGCAGCCACTCGGGCTCCTCCTTGCGGGCGGAGATCATGCGGATGGTGTCTTCGCTCAGGCCTTTGGGGGCGACATCCATCTCGATGTCGGTCTCGAAGCCCCACTTGTAGCCGGAGTCTGTGAGCGACTGGACGGTATCGAGTGTTTCGGCGACGGCTGCCATAGGTGTATCCTATTCGGCGGGAAGGGAAAGGGAAGCGGCGGCGTAGCGGCGCGGCGGTGCGGCCATGTCCGCCAGGGTAATCGAACGCAGGGCGTCGCGGACCGCATCGTTTACGGAGTCCCAGCGGCCACGGACTGGGCAGCTGCAGGACGCCTCGCAGGACGTGCCCGAGCCCTCGACACAGGCAGTCATCGCGATCGGGCCGTCGATGGCGGTAATCACGTCGGCCACGGCCACCGCCGTGAGGGGGCGCATCAAGCGGTAGCCGCCGCGGGCGCCACGCTGCGAGGCCACCAGCCCGGACGCGGCGAGCGCCTTGAGCACCTTGGCCACTGTCGGCTCGGGCACGCCGGTTGCCTGTGCCACACCGGGCGATGTCTGCACCCCGTCCAGCTCGGCCAGCCGGATGAGTACAACCACCGCGTAATCGGTGAGCTTGGAGAGCCTGAACATGCCAACCCGGATGCTGTGGTCGTAAACGGGACCCGGCGGGTCCTGTATGCCGCAAATGAGCGGTTAGCCCGGCTCCGTCAACCCCGTGCAGCGGCGATTGTGCAGATCGCGGCCGGGGCCAGCACCGCCGTCGCCAGCGGCATGCCATACCACCACGCCTCCGCCGCCGACAATCCGGCGAGCACCGCCGCCAGCAGCGGCCGGTCGAGCGCCAGGCCGGCGGACCCGGCGCTCAGCAACAGCCCCACCGCTGCCTCCGACGCGCTCAGCACTGGGGAGGCGTGCAGGCGTTGCACGGTGCCGGCGATGTCCGCCCCGGTGGATCGGAGCAGCGCCTCGGCCACACTTTCGCCCACGACGAAAAGGCTGCCGAACCCGTAGCGCAGCAGCGCGAGCAGCCCGGACGCGAGCATCGGCAGCGACCAGAGCACGGCGCCCGCCAACGCCAGCCCAACGGCGGCAAGCCGGGCGGCGCGCCGGGCGAGCGCGATCAGGTTCGGTCGCGCATATCCGGACCGCGCTCGCCTTCCTCCATGTCGTCATCGTCCAGCCGCTCCATGTGGATCGTATGGTCACCGCCGTGTTGAAGGATGTCGCGCTCACGCGGCCCGGCGGTGCGGTCTATGACCTGGACGGTGGCAATGCCGGCCTCGTCCGCGACCAGGCACGCGGCCGCGATGGCCTCGTCCAGGTCCATCGCGTGACCGTCGGGCCGGGCGGGGCGAGTGGTCTCGGCGGGCGCGTGGCGATGGGTGACGGTGACCTGGATGATGGTGCGATGGGGGTCGTCCTCGTCGAAGCGGCGTAGCACGATCACCGCGTGACCGCCCTCCGGCAACGGGTCGTGCGGGTTCAACTTCTGGATCTCAGCCATTCGGTCCTCCGATTCGGTCCCGTTGCAACGGGACAGCCAGTGGCCGGGTTCATTCGCGGGCACAGTTGGGATATGGGAAAGCGGTGTCAAATCCAGCCCTAATTGCCCCCGCCCCTCCTGCCACTGCCCGCGCCACAGTGCGGGCGCGGCACGCCTCCAGCCTGATCGTGTTGCAGGGCGAGGAGCCGATGATGCTGATGGGGCTGCGAGGCGCCGGGCACCGCTTCATGCCAAACCGGCTGGTGTTCCCGGGCGGCGCAGTGGACCGGGAGGATGGCGTGGCACCCGTGGCGGCCCCCCTGCCCGCCCACGTCCAGGCGATGCTGGCGAAGGCGGCCAAGCCGCGGCTGGCGCAGGCGCTCGCCGTGGCGGCAGCGCGGGAGCTAGAGGAGGAGACGGGGCTGACGCTCGGTTCGCCGCCGAACCTGTCGGGGTTCGACTATCTCGGCCGGGCGATCACGCCGCCGGACAGCCCCGTCCGGTTCAACGCGCGTTTCTTCGTCGTGGGTGCGGACGCCGTCTCCGGCATGCTAGCCGGGTCGGGAGAATTGGAGGGTCTGCGCTGGTATGGCGTGGCTGAGGCCCTGGCACTTGACCTGGCCCGGCCGACGCGGGCGGTGATCGGGCTGCTGCAGGAGTGGCTGGCGCTGACTCCGGCGGCCCGGGCCGCGCGGACGAAGGTGCCCGTGATGCGACAGCGGAAGTGGGGTATGGAGTAGGCTCGGCGGCGGGGCGAATGCGCTTGTTCGGAGTGGGGCATGGACGAGAGCAGATTGATAGGCGTGCTCGACAGGTTGGACCGAGGGCAGCAGGAACACCGGCGGGAGACGCTGGATTTTCGCATCGCGGTGATGGCCCGGTTCGAGCGACTCGAGGATAAGGTGAGTGGGTTGGCGACCAGCGTCGCCCTTAACGTGGAGTTGGACGGCGGTATCCTGGATCAGCTGACGGCCCGCGCGGCCCAACTCGCAATGCTGCAAGGCGCCATTCGCGCGGGCATCAATGCCGAGGTATCCAGGTCAGGACGATGCAGAGGCCGTTGCCAACCTAAACGGCCTGGTATTACGGTTACAAGCGCAACTCGGCGATCTTACCCAGCGACTGGATGAGGTCCGGCCCCAAGGGAGAAGCCACTAGACGCAGATTGTTGGCGCTGGGCTTGCACGCGATGCTCTAGCAGGAAGCGACGGCCCGTGCGCGACCGCCCCTCACCCGGCCCTTTTCCGTGAAGGATGGGAGGGAGAGGAGATGAGGCTCTACGGCAAACCAGCAGCACACCCGCCACCGCCTCCGTCGCGATCAACCCATCGGCGAGCACCAGCGCCGCCGCCCGGCGCAGGCCGAGGGGCATGAACACCCGATTATACCACCACATCGCTCGAACCCGTTGCCGGCGCAGGAACCACAAGCCGACCCGCTGCAAAGCGGAGGAAGGGGGCAGCATGCCCGAGGCAGCGCTGCGCTCGACGGTGAAGCCGGCCGCCGCGAGTTGGCGGACGAGAGTGGCAGGGTCGTAGCGGCGGTGATGGCCGACCGCTTCGTCAAACGCGGTCCACGCGCCGGGATGCAGCGGCACCGAGAGGAGCAGCACGGCGCCAGGGGCAGCCACGCGCGCGAGTTCGGTCATGGCCGCATGGTCGGCCGCGACGTGCTCGACGATGTCCATCGCGCTGATCAGCCCGAAGCAGGCATCGGCGAATGGCAGGGCGGTGAGCGTGGCGGCAGTGGCGCCGCCGCCCTGGCCGGCGAGACGGCGCAGCGCAGGGAGGCTGATATCGGCGAAGACGGTGCCAGGGATCGGCAGCCGCGGGCGCAGGCCGGGCCCGACCTCCAGCCTCCGGCCGGACGTGGCGGCAAGAGCTTGCACCAGCGGCCAGGTGTTGAAGCGGTCC
>CAXSEK010000158.1:0-7001 GCA_964235625.1 uncultured Acetobacteraceae bacterium | reverse complement strand
TCGCTTGGCTGGCTGTCCGACCCGGCGAACCAATTTTACGGCGTCAACCTGCTCGGCTATAACAGCTCGAAATCCGCACATAACGCGGTGACCGTGTCGTTCTCCAAGGAACTCGCACCCTTTGATATCCGGGTAAACGCCGCCGATCCCGGCTACACCGCGACCGATTTCAACGCCCACTCCTGCAACCGGACGGTCGAGCAGGCGGCGGCCGGGATCGTCTGGCTGGCCGAATTGGCTGCATCCAGCCCGACCGGGGCTTGTATTTCGAGCAGTCCCTGGTGCCTTGGTGACTTTTTGCTACTACCCCTAGTGCGACTCGCAGGATGGGGTTAGGTGACAGCCATGGACATGCACATCACGACCGCCAACGCTCCCGGTATTGGCGACACCATCGCCCCGATCTCCCGCCAGATCTGGGCGGCGAAATATCGCCTGAAGGAGCTTGACGGCACGCCGATCGACCAACGGATCGAGGATAGCTGGCGCCGGGTGGCCCACGCCCTGGCCGCGGCGGAGGCCGAGCCGGAGCGTTGGGAGGGCCCGTTCTACGAGGCGCTCGACGATTTCCGCTTCCTGCCGGCCGGCCGCATCCTGTCCGGCGCCGGGACGGACCGTCGGGTCACGCTGTTCAACTGCTTCGTCATGGGCGACATCGGCGACGACCTCGGCAGCATCTTCGACCATCTGCGTGAGGCCGCGTTGACCATGCAACAGGGCGGGGGAATCGGCTACGACTTCTCCTCGCTGCGGCCGAAGGGTGCGCCCGTCAACGGCGTGGGGGCCGATGCCTCGGGGCCGCTCTCGTTCATGGACGTGTGGGACGCGATGTGCCGCACCATCATGTCCGCCGGCGCCCGCCGTGGTGCGATGATGGCGACGATGCGCTGCGACCACCCCGACATCGAGGATTTCATAGCCGCCAAGCGCCAGGTCGGCCGGCTTCGCAACTTCAACCTCTCGGTGCTGGCGACCGACCCGTTCATGGCGGCGGTGGACGCAGACGCCGACTGGCCGCTGGTGTTCGGCGGCCGCACCTACCGCACCATCCGGGCCAAGGCGCTGTTCGACGCCATCACCCGCGCCACCTACGACTACGCCGAGCCCGGCGTGATCTTCATCGATCGCATCAACGCCCGCAACAACCTGCACTATTGCGAGACCATCCGCTCCACCAATCCGTGCGGCGAGCAGCCGCTGCCGCCTTATGGCGCCTGCCTGCTCGGCTCGATCAACCTTGCCCGCCTGGTTCGCGACCCGTTTACCCCGCACGCCCGGGTGGATGGCGGCGAGCTGGCGGCCCTGGTCTCGGTCGCCGTGCGCATGATGGACAACACGATCGACGTGTCCGGCTTCCCGCTCGAGGCGCAGCATCAGGAGGCGGTTGCCAAGCGGCGCATCGGCCTCGGCATGACGGGGCTCGCGGACGCGCTGATGATGGTCGGCCTGCGCTACGGCTCGGCGGAGGCCGCTACCTGCGCCACCGCCTGGGCTCGCCAGATCGAACGCGCGGCCTACATGACCTCCGCCCGGTTGGCGGCGGAGAAGGGGGCTTTCCCGCTGTATGACAAGGGGCCGTTTCTGGCCGGCGAGACCGTGGCCGGCCTGGACGCGGACGTGCGTACCCTGATCGCCGAGCACGGCATCCGCAACGCCCTTCTCACCTCGGTCGCCCCCACCGGCACGATCTCGCTGGTGGCCGACAACGTCTCTTCCGGGATCGAGCCGGTGTTCGCGCTGGCCTACACCCGCAAGGTGCTGCAGCCCGACGGCACCCGCACCGAGGAGGAGGTGTCCGACCACGCGCTGCGCCGGTTCCGCGCCCTGCACGGCGATGCGGCGCCGCTGCCGGATTATTTCGTCACCGCGCAGGATCTCACGCCCGCCGAGCACGTCCGCATGCAGGCGGCGGTGCAACGCCATGTGGACAGCGCCATCAGCAAGACGGTGAACGTCCCCGAGGATATCGGCTTCGAGGAGTTCCAGGAGGTCTATCTCGACGCCTACCGCTCCGGCTGCAAGGGCTGCACCACCTACCGCCCGAACGCCATCACCGGCTCGGTGCTGGAGGTGAAGCCCGCCACCCCGCCGCCCGCGCCCCCGGCGGTCAACCACTCGATCGACCTGATGCTGCGGCCCGACAAGGTAATCGGCGCCACCTACAAGCTGCGCTGGCCGGACAGCGAGCACGCCATGTACGTGACGGTGAACGACATCGAGCTGGACGGCGTCCGCCGCCCGTTCGAGGTGTTCGTCAACAGCAAGAACCTCGAGCATTACGCCTGGGTCGTGGCGCTCACCCGCATGATCTCGGCCGTGTTCCGCCGTGGCGGCGAGGTTGCGTTCGTGGCCGAGGAGCTGAAGCAGGTGTTCGACCCGCGCGGCGGCTCATGGACCAACGGTCACTACGTGCCCTCCCTCGTCGCCGCAATCGGCGAAGTGCTGGAGCGGCACATGCGCGAGACGGGGTTCCTGGCGGTGGCCGACCTCCCGGCGGTCGTGGTGAAGAGCGTCGTGGGACCCACGGCCGGCGTGCTCGGCCCGCTTTGCCCGAAATGCAGCCAGCCCGGCCTGGTGAAGGAAGCCGGGTGCCTGAGCTGCATGCATTGCGGCTGGTCGAAATGCGGCTGAACCACTCCGCCGTCCCTGACCGATCGAAACCGCTATGCCTTCTCCCTCTCCCGTCCTTCACGGGAGAGAGTCGGAGGGAGGGCGCTTAGGATCCCTCGACTGCTGGGTCGAGTATGCGCCTTCGGCCCTAACCCGCTCTCCGCTGCCATTCGACGGGCTGAAGTAACCCGCGCAACCTTGGGCAGATTCTCCCTCTCCCGTGAAGGACGGGAGAGGGGAGAAGCCAAGTGTGACTGCCCTAGCCGGGCGTCGCACCTTGGTTGAACGGCCGGCGCTGCTGCAGGGGTGGCGTTCGGGCGGCAAATGCCTTACCCGCGGCTGGGTCGATGAACAGCGAAGGCCCGAAAATAGGCCGCGATCAAGGGGAGACGCCGATGTCGGACTTGCCAAAGCACGTGGAGATGATCGAGGTCGGCCCGCGTGACGGGCTGCAGATCGAGCCGCACATCCTCACCACCGACGAGAAGGTGCGTATGGTGGACGCCCTGGCCGATAGCGGCATACGGCAGATCGAGGTGGGCTCCTTCGTGAACCCGAAGGCAGTCCCGCAGATGGCAGACACCGGCGAGGTATTCGACCGGTTGCACAAGCGCCCCGGCAAACGTTACCGCGCATTGTGGCTGAACCCGAAAGGGCTTGAGCGGGCGCTGGCCAACGGCCATGTCGATATGGACGGCAAGCTCACGCTGACTGTCAGCGAGACGTTCGTGAAGCGCAACACCAACCGCAGCATCGACGAGACGCTGGCGCAGATGCCGGAGTGGATCGAGACCTACCGCGGCGCCGGACTCGAGGCAGATACGCTCGGCGTGATGGCGGCGTTCGGCTGCAACTTCGAGGGGTATATTCCGGAGGAGAAGGTCGTCGGCCTGATCGGCCTGGCGATGCAGATTATGTTGGATAACGGCTGCACGCTGCGCGACCTGTCGCTGGCGGATACGATGGGCTGGGCCTCGCCGGGCCAGGTCAAGAGCCTGGTTGGCAAGGTGCGCGACAAGTGGCCGGAGCTGAATTTGAAGCTGCATCTCCACGACACGCGGGGCTGTGCCGTGGCCAATGCCGTGGCGGCCATGGAGTTGGGCGTGTCCGAGTTCGACTCCTCGGTCGGCGGGCTCGGGGGTTGTCCGTTCGCCGGGCACAAGGGTGCGGCCGGCAACGTCTGCACCGAGGATCTCGTTTTCGCCTGCGGCGAGATGGGTGTCGAGACGGGCATCGACCTCGATGCGCTGGTCGAGGCAGCAAAGATGGCCGAGGCGATGGTTGGCCACGTGCTGCCCGGCAAGGTTATGAAGGGCGGCACGCTGACACGCTGGAAAGAAGCCCGCGCCTAAGCCGCGGACCGGGGCGGCGGGCATGGATTCGGGTTCAGCCCGTGGATACCAGGGTCAGGCCCTGGCATGACAAGACCCCTCAATCCGTCGCAAGGCTCCGCCTAAGCCGGCTGATCGCGCCCGGTAACCCGCGCACCTTCAGCACCCGCCCCGTCTCGTCGTATTCCTCGGATAGCACCCGCGCACTCTCGTAGACTTCCCCGATCAATCCCTGCCGCGCGTAGGGCAGCACCAGCACATCCTCCACCATCGCCGCCTCAAAGAACGCTATAATGGTCTCCCGTAGCGTGCTCACGTCCCCGGGCGCATGGGCAGACAGCAGGATCGCGTCCGGATGCTTCGCGGCGAGTGCCGCGCGCCCGGCTTCGTCCACCCGGTCCAGCTTGTTCAGCACCAGGCGGGACGGCACCGTGTCCGCCCCGATCTCGTGCAGCACGCTGCGGCTCACCTCCAGCTGCGCCTCGTAGGTTGGGTCCGACGCGTCCACCACGAACAGCAGCAGCGAGGCCTCCAGCGCCTCCGCCAGGGTGGACCGGAACGAGGCGACCAGGTCGTGCGGCAACTGCTTGATGAAGCCCACGGTGTCGGACACCAGCACGCGCGGCCGGGTCTCGGGCTGCAGGGTGCGGACGGTGGTGTCCAGGGTGGCGAACAGCTTGTCCTCCACCAGCACCTGGCTGCCGGTCAGCGCCCGCATCAGGGAGGACTTGCCGGCGTTGGTGTAGCCGACCAGCGCCACCCGCAGCTGGTCCCGCCGGGCGGAGCGGCGCTGGTCGCCGTCGCGCTGCACCGCCTCCAGCTGATCCTTCAGTTCCGCCAGGCGGTCGCGGATCTTGCGGCGGTCGAGGTCGAGCGTGCTCTCGCCGGCACCGGGGCCTTGCTGCCGCCCGCCGCCAGCCGAGGATTCGCGCATGCGCGGGGCCACGTATTTCAGCCGCGCCATCTCCACCTGCAGCTTCGCCTCGCGGGTGTTGGCGTGGCGGTGGAAGATCTCGACGATGACGCCGGTGCGGTCCAGCACCTGGGCGCCCGTCGCGCGCTCCAGGTTGCGGATCTGGCTCGGGGACAGCTCGTGGTCGACGATGACGAACTCGGGCTTGCGTCCAGCCTCCGGCTCGGGCTCGGCGGCCGGCGGCGTGTCGCCGGCGCCCTCGAAGCGCTGCCGGGCCTTGGACCGCGGCGGCGGCGCCATGGTGCCGACCACGCCGGTGCCGCCGGTCAGCGCCGCTAATTCCGCCAGCTTGCCCGTGCCGAGCAGCGCGCCCGCGCCCGTGCCATCACGCCGCTGCGACACCCGGCCAGTGACCTCGTAGCCAAGCGTTTTCACCAGCCGTCCGAGCTCCTCGAGGCTGGCGTCATGGGCGACATCGTCAACCTCGGGCAGCTGGATGCCGACCAGCACGGCGAGCGGGATGGGGGGCTTGGTGTCCATGGCGATGACGTAGCACGGATCGGGTCGTGCTTCATGCCGGTGGCGCGTCGCACACCGCTCGCTAGGCATGGCGGGGCGGATCGCCTAGGTTTCCTGGCAGTCTGCAACTCCGGCAGCGGAGCGTCTTGATGGCACAGCCCACTGTCGTGATCGTCGGTGCGGGTTTTACCGGCACACTGCTGGCCCTGCACCTGCTCAGGCGGGACGAGGGGCCGGACGTCGTCCTGCTGGAGCGGACCCACGCGGTCGGGAGAGGCGTGGCCTACTCCTCCCGCAATCCGAACCACCGCCTGAACGTGCCGGCGGAGCGCATGAGCGCGTTCGCGGACGACCCGGATGACTTCCTGCGCTGGCTGGCGGCGTCCGGCCACGAGGGCGGGCCAGGTGACTTCGTGCCCCGTTGGCTGTTTGGTGATTACGTGCGCCAGCGCCTGGGCGAGGCGATCCGGGATGCGCCTGGCCGGCTGGATATCCTTGACGCCGAGGCCCGGTCGATCACCGTCGGGACAGGGGGCGGGTGGGTGCAGCTGGATTGCGGCCGGCGCATCCAGGCCGAACAGATTGCCCTCGCCATGGGCAACCGATGTCCGCAACGCTTGGCCATGGCGGATGAGGCATTTGCCGCCAGCGGGTGCTACCGTGACGACCCGTGGCGCGGTGACGCACTGAGCGGCCTGTCTCCCGAAGCACCGGTGCTGCTGGTCGGGACCGGGCTGACGATGGTCGATGTCGTCACCTCCCTGCTTGATGCCGGCCATACCGGGCCGATCCGGGCGATCTCGCGCCGCGGACTGCTGCCGCTCGGCCACGTGCCGGCCCCGCCGCACCCGTTCGTGCCGTGCGGATCGTATCCGGCCGACCTTGTGCCGCTGATGCGGCGGCTGCGGCGGGAGGCGCGTGTGGCCGCTTCGTCCGGCTTGCCCTGGCAGGCGGTGATCGATTGCGTCCGCCACCACGTCCAGGAGATCTGGTGTGGCTTGTCCGAGACGGACCGCCGCCGCTTCCTGCGCCATGCCCGCCCCTGGTGGGACATCCACCGCCACCGCATCGCGCCCGCCATCGCCGAGCGGATCGGGTTGGCCCGCCAGACCGGTCAACTCCGCGTCGCGGCCGGACGGATCCGCTCGCTGACGGCGCATGCCGGGATGGCCGAGATCGTCTACATGCCGCGCGGGCGCAGCACGCACGTGCAGGTGCACGCCACCCGGGTGATCAACTGCACCGGCCCGGCCGGTGACACCAGCAGGAGCGACGATCCGCTGATCCAGGACCTGATTGCGCAGGGCGCAGCTCGGCCAGACGCGTTGAAGCTCGGCTTCGACGTCGACCGGGGTGGTGAGGTGATCGGCGCGGATGGCGGCCCCACGCCGGGTCTGTACGCCGTCGGGCCCATTACGAAAGGGACCTGGTGGGAGATCGTCGCCGTGCCCGACATCAGGCGGGAATGCGCGCGCGTGGCGGACAGGATGTGCCGGGAGATGCGATGCGAAGGCCGGCTCGAACCCAGCCTGGAAGCGTCTTAGGGAGGTGTTCGCGGCGGCTCGGTGGGCTGAAGCCCATTGGGGTGGACGGCCCCGCGGCATCGAGTGCCAAGTTCGGTCGTCATA
>CAXSEK010000157.1:0-7002 GCA_964235625.1 uncultured Acetobacteraceae bacterium | reverse complement strand
GGTGTGCGTTAGCATGGCGATGCGCGCTTGCCGGGGCCAGCGGCAGCGGCAACCAGGTGGACGCGCTGGTGTGTACGCTTGGGTTCAGCAAGCTGTAGGTACTCGTTAACCGCCGGTCACGCCTGCCGCAGCACCAGTTGCCTCAGCCGCAGCCCCGTGACGACCATGATGACCGTGGCGCCCACCGCGGCACCCACGAGGATGGGGCTCAGCCAACCCAGCCAGGCCAGCGGCCCCATCAAGTAGAGTGCGTCGTCGGGGTCGAAGCCCCAGCGCCCGGTATAGGCCTTCGTGTCCGGCGGGCTGCGCCGCTCCAGCAACTCGGAGAAGATGGCGCTCAGCAGGAGGGAGACGGCGCTGAGGATTCCTAGCGGGATCGACCAGGGGCCAAGCCAGGTCGCACGCAGCCCCACCCCGATGGCGGCGAAGAACAGGGCGTTCACCGAGATGTCGGTGTAGAAATCATACAGATGGCCGCCCGGGCTCATCAGCTTGCCGAGCCGCGCCAGCTCGCCATCGGCACGGTCGAGGAAGGCCGAGACCAGCCAGAGCCCGCCGCCCCAGAGCATTCCGCCGCGCGTGCCCCAGGCGAAGCAGGCGCAGGCGGCAAGGCCGGAGAGAAGCCGCAGCGTGGTCAGGTGATTTGGCCGGATCCAGGTACCGATCATCGGGCGTACCAGCGGGCGGGCCATGAGGTGCGTCCAGGACTCGCCGCTCACGGCACGGCCTTCAGGGCGCCGCCGGGGGTGCGGGTATCCTGGCCGCCGAAATATTGCCACGCGATCAGGGCGGGGATACCGAGCACCACCTCCCGCAGCCGTTTGACGAGCGACAAGGCGATGGCCAGCTCGGGCGACAGATTGAACGCCTGGCAGATCACGATGTAGCCACCTTCCTGCACGCCCAGGGCGCCGGGCACGGCGAAGCCCGCGGCCTTGAGCGCCTGGCCCAGGCTCTCGATGACCATGCCGGTGGCCAGGCTGCTGTCACGGCCGAGGATGTGCAGCGCCAGACAAACCTCGACGCCGCCGAGCAGCCACGAGATGCTGTGCCATAGCATTGCCAGCAGCATGCGGCGCGGGTTGCGGTAGCAGGCGAGCAGCGCCTGGTGCAAGCCCTCGACCTGCGCCGTCCCGGTCCAGCCCAGCGCACGGCCGACGCGCATGAGCAACGCCTCGAGCACGTGGGCGAGGCCGAACCATTGCGCCCCCAGGAAACACGCCGCCACCAGCGTCGCGATGACGACGAAGCCGGTCACGCTGCTCGCGATGCCGCTGCCGCCGCCGCTGTGCAGCAGCAAGCCCAGCCCGAGCAGGGTGAAGGCGATCTGCGTCACGATCTCCACCGTCAGGTCCGCGACCGTGCCGGCGATGGCGGGGGCGAGCGGCACGCCGCGGCGCTGCATCAGCCGGACCGCCACGAACTCGCCGCCGATCTGCGCCACCGGCAGGAGGTTGTTCACGCCCTCGCGGATCCATCGCAGCACGCAGAAGCCGAACAGCGAGGGTTGCCGGGTGGTGGGGCCGCCGACGGTGCGCCAGGCAGCGGCCGAGAACAGCATCTGCAGCAAGTGGAAGGCGATCACCGCGGCGATGCCGAACCAACCGGCATGGCTGAGCAGATCGAGGATGCGCTCGAAGCCGTAGCTGGCCAGCAGCCACACGGCGAGCCCGAGCCCGGCCAGCCCTGCAATGAGCACGCTGATCCTCATGCGTCTGCCTCTAGCCGACCTGGCGTCGGCAAAACATGTGATATACCCGGGTCCCATGGACACCACGCTGCTGCTCACGCCCGGCCCGCTGACGACGTCGGTAAAGACCCGGGCGGCCATGGACCGGGACTGGGGCTCGCGGGACGGTGCGTTCATCGCGCTGTCCGAGAGCATCCGTACGCGCCTGGCCGCGCTGGCCGGGGTCGCGGACACCCATGAAGCGGTGCCGGTCCAGGGCAGCGGCACCTTCGCGGTCGAGGCGGCGATCGGTTCGCTGGTGCCGCGGGATGGCCGGCTGCTGGTGCTGGTGAATGGCTCCTACGGGCGCCGGATCGCCGAGATGGGGCGGCGCCTCGGCCGGTTGGGGGGCGTGCTGGACGTGGCGGAGGACCAGGCGTTCACCGCCGAGGGCGTGGCGGCCGCGCTGCATGCCGACCCGGCGGTCACCGACGTGGCGCTGGTGCATTGCGAGACCACCAGCGGCCTGCTCAACCCGCTTGAGGCGATTGCGGCCGTGGTACAGCAGGCCGGAAGGCGGCTGATCGTCGATGCCATGAGCTCGTTCGGGATCATGCCGATCGACGGTGCGCGGTCCCCGATCGTGGCCGTGATCGGGTCCGCCAACAAGGGCCTCGAAGGCGTGCCGGGCCTGGGCTACGTGATTGCCGAGACGGCCCATCTGCGCACCTGCGAGGGCAACGCGGTCAGCCTCAGCCTGGACCTGTTCGACCAGTGGCGCGGGTTCGCGGCGACCCGGCAGTGGCGCTTCACCCCCCCCGTGCAGGTGGTCGCCGCCCTCGCCGCCGCGCTCGACCAGTTGGAGGCGGAGGGGGGCATTGCCGCCCGCCACGCGCGCTACCAGGCGAATTGCGACCTGCTGGTCCGGCGCATGCGCTCCCACGGGTTCGTCCCGTATATCGAGCCGGCGTTGCAGGCCCCCGTCATCGTCACGTTCCGCATTCCGGATGGCGGCTGGTTCGTGTTCGAGCAGTTCTACGACTTCCTGGCCGATCGCGGCGTCGTCATCTATCCCGGCAAGCTGACGCGCGAGCCGAGCTTCCGGATCGGCTGCATCGGCGCGATCGGGCCGGCCGACATGGCGCGCGCGATGGCCGCCGTCGATGCCTTCATGGCACGGCATGGGCAGGTTCAGGCCGCCGCCTGACGGAGGAAGCCGCGGAAGCGCTGGGCGACCTCGTGCGGCGCTACGGTGGGGCGGCCGAGCGTGGCCATCGATCCCGGACGGATGCGGACGTGCAGCAGGACCGGCCCCGTGCTCGCCAGCGCCTGCATGAAAGCGGCCGAGAACCCGGCGGCGCTGTCGCAGGTGAAGGCGTGGGCGTAGCCGCAGGCCAGGGCCACGCCGGCGAAATCGACCGTGGGGGAGACGGTGGCCTGCCCGCCCGTCGAATCGTGCACGCCGTTGTCCAGCAGCACGTGAAGCAGCCCCGCGGGCTGGTAGGCGCCGATCGTGGCCATGGCGCCGAGCTTCATCAACGCCGCTCCGTCGCCGTCCAGCACCACGGTGCGCCGACCCGTGGCCAGGGCGATGCCGAGCCCCATTGGCGCGGCGCAGCCCATCGAGCCCACCTGATACAGATGCTGCGCGCGGTCCTGCAGGGTGAACAGCTCCCGCCCGGCTTTGCCCGTGGTCACCACGACCGGCACGTCACCGGGCACGGCCGCCAGCACGCGCTCCAGCACGGCGACCCGGGAGGGGCGCTCGCCGCCCTCGGACAGGTCGGTCCGCAGGCCCGGCGCGGGTGGGATGCGCGCGGGTTCGTGCAGGTCTTCCTCGCGCAGGCTGTCCTTGGCCATCACCATCGCGAAGGGCAGCCCCGTGCGCGCCATCGCCTCGTCCGCGGCGTCCAGTGCCGGCTGCAGCGCGTCGGCGCTGTCCGGGAAGGGGCGGTGCTCCAGCTCCATGGTCGTGAGCAGGGTTTGGGTGATCCGGCCCATCAGCTCGTGCTGCGGCTCGTCCTTCAGGCCCGGCTGGCCGCGCCAGGTCACCACCAGCAGGGTCGGGATGCGGAATGGCGTGTTGAGCGACGTCAGCGGGTTGACCGCGTTGCCCAGGCCGGAGTTCTGGCACATCACCACCGTCCGCCGCCCCGCCATCCAGGCGCCGGCGGCGATGGCCACCGCCTCCCCCTCGCTGGCGGCGGCGACGTAGCGCAGCGCCGTGTCGCTGGCGACGCAGTTGATCAGCGGCGTCAGGAATGAGCACGGCACGCCGGTGTAGAAATCGTATCCGCGCTGCCCGGCCGCGTGCAGGAACGACGGCGTATCGAGCATCAGGAGAAGTTCCGGGCCGCCGCGAGGTCTGTCAGCGTGTCCACGTCCAGCCAGTGCCCGGTGATGTAGTGCACCGCGACCCCGCCCCGCCCGACCAGCCGCTGCAGCAGGGCCGGAATGTCGGCCTGGGCCAGCACGCCTTCGTCCTGCATGGCCGCCAGTTCCTCTCGCACACGCTCCGTGCCCCGCACGCTCAGGTGCAGCAGCCCGATCCACTCGCCCGCGGCCACGTCCGGCCCGGCCTCCACGGCGAGCAGCTGCACCGGCGCTTCGTCCAGGTAATATACGGTGTTGTGCCGGTCGGTCGTGACCAGGTCCCGCTTGTTGGCGCTCGCCCGCTTGCTGGCATCGACCACGACCGTGCTGTCGGCCTTGGACTCCAGCAGCCCGTCCAGGATGTAGCGGCGGAACAGCACGTCCCCGTAGACCACCACCGCCTCGCCCGGCACGCGTGGCAGGGCGCGGGCGAGCGAGGCGGCTTCCCCCGTCACGGCGTAGTCGTCGTTGTCCACAACAGCGAAGCCGTCCGGCGGGATCGCCGCCTTGCAGTAGCCGCGCACCACCGTCACGTCGCCGACGCCGCCCTCGTTCAGCGTGCCCAGCAGGCGGTGCAGCAGCGGCGTGCCCCGCACGTCCACCATGCATTTCGGCCGTTCCGCGGTCAGCGTGCCGAGTGCCGCGCCGCGGGAGGCGGCCAGTACCACGCCATGCACGTTACGGCTGGCCGGCAGATAGCGCTGGCTCGCCGCCTCCAGCTCGTCGTTGCCGGTGAGCTTGAAGATCTCGCGCACGCTGGTCAGCCGGTCCTCGACGTCCATCAGCGACTGCGCCGAGGCGATCGCCTTCGCCGTCTCCCGCATGGCCGAGATGGAGGCGCGGACCAGGTGGTTGGCCCAGATGATGGTGGAGATGCCGGCCTGCCGGAAGCTGTCGGTCGGCGTGGCGTAATACATGGTGGGGACGATGACGATCGGGCAGCGGCGGTCCCAAGACGCCATGAAGCCGTTGATCTCGGCCGCGTCCTTGCGCTTGGAGTGCACCAGGATCGCGTCCGCCCCGGCGGCGTGGTAAGCCGCTGCCCGGCGCAGCGCCTCCTCCATCGAGTGACCGGAGATCAGCGCCTCGGTGCGTGCCACGATGGAGAAGGCCGGGTCGGTCTGGGCGTCCTTGCCGGCGCGTATGCGGCCGCAGAACTCCGCCGGGTCGGCCAGTGATTGGCGCTCACCGAGGAACGAATTGGTCTTGGGGAACAGCTTGTCCTCGAGGCAGACGCCGGCGATGCCGCGCTCCCCCAGCTTGCGTACCAGGCGGCGGACGTTGTTGAAGTTGCCGTAGCCGGTGTCGCCATCGACCAGGATCGGCAGGCTGGTGGCATCGGCCATGAACTCGAGCACGTCCAGCACCTGGGTCCACGATGCCTCGTTGTTGTCACGCACACCGAGGGCGGCGGACATCGACAGGCCGGACGCCCAGATGCCGGCGAACCCGGCTTCCTCGACGATCTTGGCGGACAGGCCGCTATGGGCCTCCATCAGGAAGCTGAGTTCGGGCGAATCCAGCATCTCGCGGAGCCTGGCCGGCCGTGACGGTGTCGAAACGGTGGAAAGGGGTTCGCCGGGAAGGCGCGCGGGCGCCGTGCTGTCGGGCAAGCTTCGGATCTCCTGGACGCCGTCGATGACCGATCGGTCAGACGGCGCGTCTGTAACCACGCCGTGCTAGTAAGACAACTATGCGACACCAAAAGATAGCCGCTCGAGAGAGCGTACCTCTGCAGGCCATCATCCTGGCGGCTGGGATCGGACGCCGACTTGGGGCTGATTTCATGGGACATGCCGGCAAGCCAAAGGTGCTGCTGGCGTTCGACGGAGCCTCGCTGCTCGCCCGCCATCTCCGTATCCTGCACGGGGCCGGTGTGGAGCGGGTGACGGTCGTTGTCGGTTACGCGGCCGACCAGATCCGCTCGGCGCTTGCCGCGGCCCCTGGTGGCATGACGGTCCGGACGGTCGAGAATCCGGATTTCCACGAGGGCAGCGTCGTCTCGCTCTGGGCGGCGCGCGACGTGCTGCGGGACGGTGGGCCGGTCCTCCTGATGGATGGTGATGTGCTGTACGACCACCGGCTGATGGCACGCCTGCTGGCCAGCGTGCGGGCTGACGCGTTGCTGCTGGACCGGGAGATCGAGCCCGGCGACGAGCCCGTCAAGCTGTGCGTGCGTGACGGGCGCATCGTCGACTTCCGCAAGAAGCCGACGGAGGCTTACGATTTCTACGGCGAATCGGTCGGCTTCTTCCGCTTCATGCCGCAGACCGCCGCCGAACTGGCCGACCGGGCGGAGGCGTATGTCACCTCCGGCCAGCGTGGCATGGACTATGAGGAGCCTATTCGAGACATGTTGATGCAAAGCACACCGGACCGCTTCGGCTACGAGGACGTCACCGGGTTGCCCTGGACCGAGATCGACTTTCCCGAGGATGTCGTGAAAGCCGCGAGCCTGTTGCCGGAGCTGCAAGCGTGAGTGCCGTGGCCCAAATCCACGCCGCGGCCGGGGAGCGCGAACCGACGGCGTCCGAGCTGTCGCTGATGCAGCGGGACGGCTATCTGGTCGTGCCCGGCTTCTTCGATGCAGCGCAGACGGCCGACCTGCTGCGCTGGACCGAGGCGCTGGAGCGGGCGCCCGAGCGGCCGGGCCAGCACTGGGTGTACCATGAGGAGAGCGTCACGGAGCCCGGGCGCCGCGTGATCCAGCGGATCGAGAATTTCTGTCCGTATCATGCCGGGTTCGACGGCCTTGTCCGGCACGGGGACCTGTCGCGCTGGACGGCGGCGCTGATGGGCGGACCGGTCGTGTTGTTCAAGGACAAGATCAACTTCAAGATGCCGGGCGGGCCAGGCTTCAAGGCGCATCAGGACCAGCAGGCCGGGTGGACCCGCTACGCGCCGCTGTTCGTCACGGCCCTGGTCACGATCGACCCGGCGACGCTGGAGAACGGCTGCCT
>CAXSEK010000156.1:0-7012 GCA_964235625.1 uncultured Acetobacteraceae bacterium | reverse complement strand
AGGATTGCCGCGACCATGACCAGGTTGAACTCGATGCGGGTAACGGCGAGGAAGCCGACCACCTTGGTGACGTCAAGCAGCAAGGTCACCACCGCACCGACGGCGAACTGCCACTCGAAGCGGAACCAGATGTAGACGAGGATCATCAGCAGGCTGATGCCGAGTGCCAGCAGGCCGTTGCGGAACAGCTCGTCCGAAACGGAGGCGCCGACCGCGTCGGTCTGCTGGATCGTGGCACCGGGTTGCGCCTCGGCCAGGGCGTCGCGGACGCGGGCGACGACCTGCTCGGTTCCGGCCTCGGTCGGCTGGCGGTCGAGCCGGATGAGCACGCCGTGCTCGTCGCCGAACCGCTGCAGGCCGGCAGGCGGGACGGCGTGGGTGGCCAGGGCGGCACGGATCTTGTCGAAATCGGCCGCACCTTGGGTATGCACCTGCATCACGATGCCGCCCTTGAAGTCGATCCCGAGATTGAGGCCGGGATAGAAGGCGACGATCAGGGACAGGGTGGACAGCACCGCCGAGGTCGCCAGGCCGATGAACCGCCCCCGCATGAACTTGATGCGCGTGTTGTCGGGCGCGAGGCGGAGGAGCGGACGGAGGAACATGGTTGGGCGTCCTGGCGAGGGGCAGGTCAGACGGGCAGGAGAGCGGGGCGGCGGGCAGTGTACCAGCGCACCATCATCAGGCGGGCGAGTACGGTGGCGGTGAACAACGTCGTCACGATACCGACCGTGATGGTGACGGCGAAGCCCCGTACGGGTCCGGAGCCGAACACGAACAGCATGACATGGGCGAGGAAGGCAGTCGCGTTGCTGTCGATGATGGTGCTGTAGGCGCGGCGGAACCCGGCCTCCAATGCGGCGACGGGCTTGCGGTCGTTGCGGGTCTCCTCGCGGATGCGCTCGTTGATCAGGATGTTCGCGTCCACCGCCATGCCGAGGGTCAACAGGATGCCGGCCATGCCGGGCAGCGTCAGCGTCGCTTCCAGCAGGGAGAGCACGGCGAGCATCATGATCAGGTTGACAAGCAGGGCCACGTTCGCGAACCAGCCGAACAGGCCGTAGAAGGTGCCCATGAAGCCGACGACGAGCAGGAAACCGACGCCCAGCGCGATGGCGCCGGCGCGGATGCTGTCGGCGCCGAGCTCGGGGCCGACGGTCCGCTCCTCCACCACGGTCAGCGGGGCGGGCAGCGCGCCGGCGCGCAGCAGCACGGCCAGGTCGGTGGCGGATTGCGCATTGAAACTGCCGCTGATCTGGCCGCGCCCGCCCGTGATCGGCTCGCGGATCACCGGGGCGGTGAGCACCTTGTCGTCCAACACGATGGCGAACGGGTGGCCGACCTGGGCCGTGGTGATGTCGGCGAAGCGGCGGGCGCCGGCGCTGTCGAACACGAAATCCACCACCCACTCGCCGGTCTGGCTGCTGCGGGAGGGGCTGGCATCTGTCAGGGAGGCGCCGTCCACCTCGACCCGGCGGCGCACGACGAATTTCTGCGCCGGATTGGTCTCGGACGGCAGGACGCTGTCGCCGGGCGGGGCCGGGCGGGCCGGGTCGGCCGCCTCGTCCAGCAAATGGAACGTCATCTTGGCGGTGGTGCCGATGAGCTGCTTGATGCGATTCGGATCGTCCACGCCGGGCAGCTGGACGACGATGCGGCTGTCGCCCTGGCGGGTGATCTGCGGGTCGAGCACGCCGGTGGCGTCGATGCGCCGGCGGACGATCTCGATGGATTGCTGGACGGCGGCGCTGGTGCGGTTGCGCAGCGCCGTCTCGTTGGGGGTCAGGGAGAGGCTGCCGTCGGGCTGGGTGGCGACGTCGAAATCCTGGCCGCCGGCGGGATTGGCGGCGACTTGCTTGAGGGCATCGAGGGCGGGCTGGGCCTGCGCCGGGTCACGCAGGGTGACGCTGACCCGGGGCTCGCCGGACGGTTCCAGGATGGTGCGGTACTTGCCGGTCAGCGCCTGCCGGGCGCGGTCCAGGATGGTGTCCACGCGTTCCTTGCGGACGGCGTCCATGTCCACCTGCAGCAGCAGGTAGGAGCCGCCGCGCAAATCGAGTCCGAGATGGACCTGCCGCCACGGGATCCAGGAAGCGGGTGCCGGCAGGAGGTTGGGCAGGCATAGCAGGGCGCCGAGCACGCAGATGCCGAGTATCAGTGCGGTTTTGGCGCGGCCAAAATAGAGCATGGTGGCCGTGTGTCTCCGATTGGCGGTGTCTATGCCGATGCTCGCCGCCGGACGTCAATCGCCAGGCGGCAGTTTCGGGTGGTAGGGATAGGCATGAGCGGTACGACGTTGCGGATGGGCCTGGTGGGGGCGGGGCATTTCGGCCGGTTTCACGCGTTGAAGATCGCGGCGGCTCCACGGGCGCGGTTGATAGGGGTGCATGACCCCGACCCGGCCCGCGCGGCAGCGGTCGGCCGCGAGGCGGGCGAGGCGCCAGCGATGTCGCTTGCCACCTTGCTGGCCGCCTGCGACGCGGTGGTGATCGCGGCGCCGGCGGAGGCGCATCACGGTCTCGCGGTGCAGGCGATGCAGGCGGGCTGCCACGTGCTGGTCGAGAAGCCGATCGCGGCGACCCTGGCGGAGGCGGACGCCCTGGCGGCGCTGGCGGCGGAGCGGCGGCTAGTGCTGCAGGTCGGGCATCTGCTGCGGTTCTCGGCGGAGCACCGGGCGATCAGCAGCCGGATGGCCCGCCCGCTGTATATCGAGGCGACCCGGATTGCCCCCTACAAGCCTCGTGGCACGGACGTCTCGGGCATCCTGGACCTGATGATCCATGATTTGGATTTGGTGCTCTCGCTGGTCGAGAGCGAGATCGTGAGCGTAGATGCGCTGGGTGCGGCCGTGTCTTCGGCGTCCGAGGATATCGCGAACGCGCGGGTGCGCTTCGCCAACGGCTGCGTGGCCACGATCACGGCAAGCCGCATCTCGATCAAGACGGAGCGGCGGATGCGGCTGTTCTCCCAGGAGGGCTACCTGTCCGCCGATTTCGGCGCGCGCGAATTGGTGATGATCGGCCGGGAACGGGGGATCCCGCTGCCCGGCACAGGCGGCTTCCGGCGCGAGGCGATCAGCTGGAAGGATCACGACGCGATGGAGGCCGAGCATCTCGGCTTCGTCGCGGCCTGCCTGGATGGTGCCCCCGTGCTGGTGGACGCGGCGGCTGGCCGGCGGGCCCTGGCGGCGGCGATCGCGGTGGCGGAGTCGATGGCGCAGTCGTCGGCGCTGGTGCGGGCGAGCGGGTTGGTGGTCTAGCGTCCATCGCGCCTTCTCCCTCTCCCGCTTTTGGGAGAGGGCCGGGGTGAGGGAGCTTCTGACACGTCAGGCAATCGACACGGCTACCGTGCCCCCAGGGCCTCCCGCTTGCCTTCCAGCTCCAGCCAGCGTTCCTCCGCGGTGGCCAACTGCGTTTCCGTGGCGGTCAGCGCGGCCGTTGCCTCCTTGAAGCGGGCGGGGCGTCGGCGGTACAGGTCGGCGTCGGCCAGTTCGGTGCGCAGGGCGGCGATCTTGCGCTCCAGGGCGCCGATTTCGGACGGCAGGGCTTCCAGCGCCAGCTTATCCTTGAACGACAGCTTGGCCGGGCGGGCGTTGGTGCGGGTCCCCTGCAGGCCCTTGCCGCCACGCACCGGCTCCGGTTCGGCCACCGGGCCGCGCTGCGCCAGCATGTCGCTGTAGCCGCCGGCATACTCCACCCAGCGTGCCTGGCCCTCGGAGGCGAGGGTGGAGGTGACCACGCGGTCCAGGAAGTCGCGGTCATGGCTGACCAGTAGGACAGTGCCGGGATATTCGGACAGCAGCTCCTGCAGGAGGTCGAGCGTCTCCAGGTCCAGATCGTTGGTCGGCTCGTCCAGGATCAGCAGATTGGAGGGCCGGGCCAGTGCGCAGGCCAGCAACAGCCGGCCCCGCTCTCCGCCGGACAGCATGCCGACGGGGGTGCGCGCCTGTTCCGGGCGGAACAGGAAGTCCTTCATGTAGCCGACCACGTGGCGTTTCTGCCCGGCCACGGTCACCTGGTCGCCATCGCCGCCAGTCAGCGTGTCCTGCAGGCTGCGCGCCGGGTCGAGTGCCGCGCGCTGCTGGTCCAGCGTCACCGGCAGCAGGTTGGTGCCGAGGGTGACGGTCCCGCCATCCGGCTGGTCGAGCCCCGTCATCAGCCGTAGCAACGTGGTCTTGCCCGCCCCGTTGGGTCCGACGATGCCCAGCCGGTCGCCACGCATCACGCGCAAGGTGAGGTCGTTCACGATCGGGCGCTCGCCGTAACTGCGGGCGACATGGTCCGCCACCACCACCTGCTTGCCGGAAAGCTCGCCCTCGGCCGCCGCCATCTTGAGGCCGCTGCCGGGCCCGCCCATCTCACGCCGCTTCTGCCGTAGGTCGGCCAGTTCCGCGACCCGGCGCACGTTGCGCTTGCGCCGCGCGGTAACGCCGAAGGTGATCCAGTGCTCCTCGCGCACGATCTGGCGGTTCAGCTTCTGCCGGTCGCGTGCTTCCTGCTCGGCCACCTCCTCGCGCCAGGTCTCGAAATGCTGGAAGCCGCGATCCATGCGCCGGGTGATGCCGCCCTCGAGCCACACCACGGTCTTGCCGACGGTCTGCAGCATGCGGCGGTCGTGGCTGATCAGCACGATGCCGGCGCGGGAGGACGCGAGTTCCTTCTCCAGCCACTCGATCGCGGGTAGGTCCAGGTGGTTAGTGGGTTCGTCCAGCAGCAGCAGGTCCGGCGACGGGGCGAGGGCGCGAGCCAGGGCGGCGCGCCGTGCCTCCCCGCCGGAGAGGTGTGCCGGGTCCTCGGCGCCGGTGAGGCCGAGGCGATCGAGCAGCGCCGGGCCGCGATACTGGTCCTCGCCAGGGCCGACGCCGTCCTGCACGTAGTCGAGCGTGGTGGCGAAGCCGGAAAGGTCGGGCTCCTGCGGGAGGTATCGGACTGTGGCGCCGGGCTGCAGAAAGCGGCTCCCGCCATCGGGCTTCATGAGCCCGGCGGCAATCTTCAGCAGGGTGGACTTGCCGGAGCCATTGCGCCCGACCAGGCAGATGCGCTCACCGGCACCGACGCCGATCACGGCCCCATCCAGCAGGGCTTGGGTGCCCAGGGTTGCGCGGATGTCTTGCAGCAGGAGGAGAGGGGGAGCCATGAGCGTTGTCTGGCCCCGGCGCCGCGTCGAGGCAAGACCTCCGCGCTGCGCCCAGAGTGCAGGCTACCTTGGCTGCACCCGCCTGGTGGACGCTTAATACGGCGTGGGGATCGTCACGCTGCCGTAGTTGGGCAGGCGGCTATTCGGCCCGCTGTCGCCAATACCCCCAGCGCCAGGCGGCAGGCTGTTGATCGGCTCGGGCTCCGAGTTCCGCGACCAGCCGCTCTGCGGAGACATCCCCGACACAAACGGGGTACCGCCGAATTTCGCACTGGCTAGCAACGCCTGGCCCGGGTTGGAACTGCAGGCACCCAGTGCCAGACAGCAGCCGATCGCAAGGAGAGCACTTCGCATCGCAACACCTCGGGCGGATATCCGCCTCTCGCCCCATAACTCGGTGGGCGAGAGGCGGTTTGCCAGCCTTAGGCGGCGGACATCTGGCTTTCCGCGAATTCATAGTTCGCGAGCTTGTCAAGCCAGTTGGTCACGTAATCCGGACGGCGATTGCGGAAATCCAGGTAGTAGCTGTGCTCCCACACGTCGATCCCGAGCAGGGCGTGGCCCTCGCCCATCGCCAGCGGGTTCGAGCCGTTCGGCGTCTTGGTCACCTTGAGCTTGCCGTCGGTGCCGAGCACGAGCCAGGCCCAGCCGGAGCCGAACTGGGTGGTGGCAGCGGCTCTGAACGCCTCCTTGAACTTATCCATCCCACCGAGGTCCTCGGTGATCTTGGCCGCCAGCTTGGAGGGCATCTTGCCGCCCTCGGTCGGGCTCATGGCCTGCCAGAACAGGATATGGTTCCAGTGCTGCCCAGCATTGTTGAACACGGGGCCGCCGTCCTTGGCGGTATGCTTGACGATCTCCTCGAGCGACTTGCCTTGCAGCGCGCTGTCCTTCTCGACGAAGCCGTTCAGCGCCGTGACATAGGCCTGGTGGTGCTTGTCGTGGTGCAGTTCCATCGTTTCCTGGCACATGCCGCGCTCGGCGAGCGCCGAATGCGAGTAGGGCAGGGGCGGGAGTTCGAATGCCATGGGCTTGCTCCTTCGGGAATTCGTTGGTCGGCCGGACCATCCTGCCCGGCCACCCTCCCGTCAAGCGTCCGAACCCAGCCCGCGTTCCCTGCGTGCATGCTGGTTGCCCCGGCGGTGAGGCCCTAAGCGCCGGCGGCTTGCAAGGCCTTGAACTCTGCCGTTTGGGTGATCGCGTAGATCCATGCCGTTACGCCCAGCGTCTGTACGGTCGGCGTGTGGTAGGCGACGTCCACCACCGACGCCTCCCGCCGCAGCAGGGTGCGGTACGCTTCCCTGACCAGCATGTCCGGTGCCAGCGTCAGCACGGCGGCCGGATCCGGCGCGCCGGACGGCGGCAGCGGCGCCTCGCGGTAGGCCTCGATGAACGCGGCGAGGCGGGACTGGGCATAGCCCTCGCGGACGGCCACGCGGCCGTAATGAGCGCACAGTCGCAGCGAGCCGAACACGTGGTCGGACCGCGTGCACATGCCATCCGGAAACACCAGCAGTGGCGCCGTATCGGGCAGGCCGAGGTGGGACAGCACGGCGGGCAAGGGCGGGTAGACCGGAAACGGGATGCACTCCGCCCCCTCGTCGCGGACCGTGCCGTGCAGGCCCAGGACCCGGAAGATCTCCCGCAGCATGGTGGCCAGGGCCGGCCGTTTGGGGTGGTTGACGGTGTTCATCGTCACCTCGGTCCGGCACCGTTCCTCGAGAAATGGCGAGAACCGGACCGTCGTCTGGAACTCCACCTCACGCCGCTGCAATTCACCCAGCGCAGTCTCGATCCGGCTGGCCACGAACGCCCGGGTGTAGAACTCGGGAGAGAGCTGCACGGCCGCGATGTCCTGCCAGTGGTAGCCATTGAG
>CAXSEK010000155.1:0-7027 GCA_964235625.1 uncultured Acetobacteraceae bacterium | reverse complement strand
AGTGCCCGCCTCGGCCGCCGTCGGAACCGTGCCGTCCAGCGCGCGGCCGGCGATGTCGCGGATGGCAGCGACCTTGCTGCGAGACAGCCCGCAGCCGCGCAGCTCCGCATCCCCGGTGGCGAGCACGGCCCCCGGCGGCGGGAACGCCATGCCGGGGAACAGCGCCACGAACCGGCCGAGAATCGCCTCTGCAGCGCGGCCGTGCAGCTGCTGATGGCCGATCGCGCGAACCAGCGCCTCATACGGGTCACGCGGTGTGACGAGCAGGCAACAGGGCCCAATTCGGCCGATCAGCGCCGCCAGTGCAGGCTCGGCGGCCGAGAGGTGAGCCAGGGCGGCAATGGCGAGGGATTCAGGGTCGGGCACGCCAGTCTCGTCGCCGCAATCGTGATCGAAGGCCAGCGACCCGGTCAAGCATCTGCTTGCCATCGAGGCTTGGGAGGAAGATATTTCAGTTGTCCTGCAACACAAAGGGAGTTCGGCGCCACCCGAGCTGGACACGACGCCGATCGAGAAGAAAAATGCCACAAGTTCATCGCTGGGTGGATAACGAGGATGAGGAAGCCGGCGCCAACCGCCAGACCGTGAGCCTCGCTGCCCTTGCTCTCACGTTGCTCCTGGTGGTCGCGAGCTTCGCGCTCTTCCAACAGCTCCGCTACAAGGCGACCGTCGAGGACTGCCTGCTCTCGGGCCGCACCAATTGCGGGGTGTCGATACCCGTTCCGTAGTCGTCGGATACGAGGGGGCTTCCTTGACCACGTCATTACGTCGTCGTCACCACCCGGATATCCCGCTCGCCCGACCGCCCGGTCACACTCACCGACAGCTCGTCATGCAGCCGCCGCACCTGCACGCTCACCCGGGAGCCACCGAGCGTGAGATTTCGCAGGGACAATGATGCGAGGAAAGCCGGCATCCCCGGGTTGTCGAAGTGCAGCGCATGCGCCGCCGGGTCGAACGAAATGCCGAGGCAGGCTTGCACCATCCCCGGAAGGCACGCGGTCGCCCAGGCCTGCGGCGTGCAGGCGACGGGGTAGGAGGTCGGGCCCTGCCCCGGGCGGCGGTGGAAGCCGCAGAACAGCTCCGGCAGCCGGTGCAGGTCCATCGCGTTGGACGCGGCGCACAGCGCCTCCAGCAGCCGCACCGCCTCTGCCCGCAGCCCCATCCGGGCCAGGCCAAGCGCAATCAGCGCGTTATCGTGCGGCCAGACTGAGCCGTTGTGGTAGGACATCGGGTTGAACCGCGCCTCGTTGGCGGCCAGCGTGCGGATACCCCAGCCGGTGAAGAACGCCGGCCCCATCATCTCCGACGCCACGCGGCGGGCCCGCTCCGGCGAGGCAATCCCCGTCATTAATAATTGCCCGGCGTTGGAGGATCGCACCTGGCACTGCCGCCCCTCGCCATCCAGCGCCAAGGCATAGGTGCCGAGCCGCTCGCACCAGAATGCGTCCTCGAACGCCACGCGCAGCCGCTCGGCCATTCCGTCCAGGCCGCCGCCTTCGTCCCGACCATCGGCGTCGCCCACGTCTTCGCCCAGTTGCCGCGCGATCGCAGCACCCGCGCGGTAGGCGGCGTAGGCGTAACCCTGCACCTCGCAGAGCGCGATCGCGCCGCGGGCGAGCGTGCCGTCGCTATGCGAGATCGAATCGTGGCTGTCCTTCCAGCCCTGGTTGGCCAGCCCCTCCTCCGTGCTCCGCTCGTATGTCACGAAGCCGTCCGCCCCGGCCCGGCGCACGATCCAGCCGAGCGCCGCCTCGATATTGGGCCAGAGCGCACGGATCGTCGCGACATTCCCGGTCCGCTCCAGATAGGCGCCAGCCAGCATGACGAACAGCGGCGTGGAATCGACGCTGCCGTAGTAGCGGCGGAATGGCACCTCGCCCAGCGCCGCCATCTCGCCGCCGCGCATCTCGTGCAGGATCTTGCCCGGCTCCGCCTCGGAGGCCGGGTCGAACGCCGTGGCCTGCTCCTGCGCCAGGTAGCACAGCACGCCCCGCGCGAGCTCCGGATCCAGCGTCAAGGTCAGCAGCGCCGTGATCAGCCCGTCGCGCCCGAACGGCGTGCTGAACCACGGGATGCCGGCATAGGGGAACGGCCCGGTCGGCTTCTCCGTCACCAACATGCGCAGGTCGCCGGCGGACCGGTCCACCGCCTGCTGGAACCCGTCATGGGTGGAGTCGATCGAGGCGGTACGGGCGGTGCTGGCCCGTAAGGTGCGCCGCGCCAGCACATAGGCCGCCAGGAACGCCGCGCGCGGGTCCCGCGGCGCCTGCTCCGGCCGGCAGGCAATGGTCAGGAAGATCGTCGCCTGGCCAAGCGGCTCCAGGTCGAGGTGGAAGGACGCGCGGCCCGGCATTAGCACGGTCGGATGCGGCGTGAAGCTCAGCCGCGTGGCCCGCTCCAGCCCGTCCAGCCCGCGATAGGACAGGGTGATGCCGCCCTCGGACTGCGCCGCCGGGGACAGCTCGCCCCGCTTCGGCCGGCTCATCCCGCGCACCTCGAACAAATCGGCGAAATCCGCCGCGAAGCGCAGATCCAGCCGCACCCGGTGCCGCGCGAAGGCGAAGTTGCGCACGGCGAAGCGGCAGTGGCACGCCCCATCCCCTAGGAACAACGAACGCTGGACATGGATCAAGCCCTGATCCTGCACCGTCTCGGACAGGTCGGAGGCCGACGCGTTCGACAGGTCCGAGGTCAGCAGGACGTTGTCCGCCCCCAACGTCGAGCTCAGCAACAACGGGCGCGCGCCGCCGAGCGTGAGGTCCAGCTGCGACAGGTGGCGGGTATCCTGGAAATACAGCCCGTCGATCCCGCCCCGCTCGGCCACGATGTCGCCGCCGTGATCGAACACGCCGAACGAATCACCATTCTTGAGCGTGCGGTAGCGCCGCTCCTGCAGCGAGGATGCAGCCGACACGGCATAAGCCTCGGACAACTCGGCCCCGGTGTCGCCACTCTGGGGCAGTGTGGCGTTCGTCATCGTCATGAGATGGGGGATGCTCCTGGGCTTGTCGGTCGCCGTTCAACCCCGACCGATACGGCCCCGCGCGCGTCACTTCGACCGAGACGTAATCCCGCGCGCTGCGCCGCGATGGTATCCAGGGGACGAGGGCGCAACGGAGCGCGGCGCAGTAGAGTTGCACATGGCGCCAACGATGCGAGTTCGTTGATCCGACTGAGACAAGGGTCAATGTCTCATGTGATCGGCGCCTAAGCCCGCAACAGCCCACCGATGGATACCGCCGCGGCACTGTCCGGGAACACCGAGGCCATCGCACCGGCTGGCAGACCCAGTTGGGCGATCAGCAAGCCTTTCGCGATTGACCGCAGATCCGCCGTCGGCTGCAGGTCGCGCCCCTCCAGCAGGTTGCCGGCGGACAATCCCGGCCAGTTCGCCAACACCCGCCCGCCGGCCACCCGGCCGCCCGCGACAAAGGCCACCGTGCCGGTGCCGTGATCGGTCCCGCCCGTCCCGTTGACATGCGCGGTGCGGCCAAATTCGGTGATCACCAGCACGGCGGTGCGCGCCCACATTTTGCCCAGCCCCGCCTTCAGCGCCGCCAGGCCCTGGTCCAGCTGGCCGAGTGGCCCGTGCAGCCGGCGCATCTGGTCGGCATGCGTGTCCCATCCGCCGAGCTCCAGCGCCGCCACCCGCGGCCCGTTGGGGGCGGCGAGCAGGCGCGCCGCCATGCCCGCCAGCGCCGGAAAGGCGTAGGCGTTGGCAGGCCTGTCCGCCCCCGTCTCCGCTCCTGCCAGCGCGGCAGTGGCGTAGCCGCGGTCCCGTAGGCCCTCGGTGATCGCCGGGCCGGTTACCGCGTCGTGCACGTTCAGCGCGGCGATGCGGCTGTACAGGTCAGCATCTGGGGCGGCGAAGCTCTGCGGCGCCCAGGCCGCCACCGCCGCCGGGCCGCGCATCAGCAGCGGCGTCGTCAGTCCCACCGCCAGCGCCGCCTCCGGACCTGCAGGCTTTGCCATCTGCAGCACGGCGCGGTTCAGCCAACCGCTGGTCATGCGGTGGTCGGCGCCGCTCTCCATGCAGTCCTGCGCCTCGAAATGGCTGCGGCTGCGGTAATGCCCGGCCACCGCATGCACCGGCAGCAGCTCGCCCGCCCGGTAGAGCGCCGCCGCTGCCGGCATGGCGGGATGCAGGCCCCAGAAGCCGCCCAGATCCACCATCCCATTCACCGTGCCGACGGCAGGCGGGATCAATGCCGGACGTAGCGACGCCAGCGCCGGGTCACCATAGGGCACCACCGCTGCCATCCCATCCAGCGCGCCCCGCATCAGCACCACGATGAAGCGGGAGTCGGTCGGCGCCGCGGCCAGCGCCATCGAGGCACGGCCCAGGCTGAACGCTGCGCCCAAGCCCAGCAGGGCGGAGCGGCGGGTGATGAAGGACGGGTGCATCAGCGCCTCTGGAATTCGGGAGAAGTGAACAGAAGCGTCAGCCCATCCCGACGGGACCCGGCATGCGCGATGGCGTCGGCGGTGGCCGGGGTCAGCAGCGGGCCCAGGCTGGCCTCCGCCACCGCCGCCGGGTCGAGTGACGCGGCCCGCCCACTGAAGCCGTAGCTCCAATCAACCCGGCGCATCATCGCCTCCGGCCCGGCCCAGTCGCTGGCGCGGTCCGGCCAGCCGATCGGGAAGGGCGCCCCGAACATCGGTTGGCCCAGGCCGCGCATGATGGCGGCCCCATCCGGCCGGTTGTCCGGCGGCAGGTCGGCGGCGCGCAGGGTGGCGAGCACGTAATCCTGCGGGCTGCGCAGCTTGCCGAGCGGCTGCCACGCGCCCGGCAGGCTCACCAGGGCCGTGGCCGCCTGGCCGAGGTTGCCGTCGGTGTCGCGCAGCACGCCCTCGACCCGGCGAACGTCGGCCGGCGCCGGGTCATCGGCCACGAAATGCTGCACCAGCTTAGTGGCCAGGCGGCGGTGCGTCGCCGGGTGGCTGGCCAGGAATAGCAGCGCCGCCACCCCGCCCTCCTCGCCCGGTGGAAAGCTGCGGCCCAGCAGCATCTGCTCGCCAGGCTCGTGCATCGGCGAGCGGAACCGGAAGCCGGCCGGTTCCTGTTGGCCATTGGCGAAGGACCATCCCGTCAGGATCTTGGCGTAGCTGGTGACGTCCGCTTGGGTGTAGCCGGCGACGGGGCTGACTGTGTGCAACTCGAGGCTCTCGCGCGCCAGGTTCTCGTTCAGCCCCTTGCCACGCCGCAGCCCCGCCGGGCTCTCCGGCCCGAAGGACCCGGCATTGTCCAGGTAGGTGAGCATGGCCGGATGGCGCATCACCGCCAGCAGCATGTCCGCGAACCGCCCGGTGACGTTGGGGCGGATGGCGTTGCGCACATAGTCGCCCCCCATCGCCGCCGTCCGCCCGCCGCGCAGGCTGATGGTGAAGTGATTGGCCCAGAACCACACCAGCCGCTCCCGGAACGGCGCGGGCGTGGCGATGGCATGGTTCACCAGCGCATCCACCTCGCCCTTGAACAGCACGCCGGTCCGCCGCGGCGTGCCCGGCGGTGGCTTGTCCACCCGGTCCTGCAGCAGCACGGCGAACCCGTCCGCCAGCGGGGGCCCCGGCGGCCCCGGATCCGGCACCGCCATTTGGCCGCGCAGCCAGCCCGCCGGGTCGGACGGCAACGGCTCCGCCCCTCGGCGGCCCAGGCCGAAGCGGATCAGGGCTTGTGCGACGTGAGTGTCCATAAGTCTGACATTAGGGCCGGTCAGGTGACAGCGGCGTAACGGAGGGAAACGATACCCGGTCCAAAGTAGGCATAGCCCGTATCGCGCTTGGGCGATGCGGGACCCCCAGTCGGCGCCCGCTCATCGTCCGCCCCGCAATCTGGCCGGCTTTCGCCGAAATCCCGCGTTGCCCACGCCAAGCGTCGGGTGGCGGCTAGCCGCCTACATCTGCCGTCCGGCTTGCAAAACCGCCCCGTCTGGCGCATCTGCAGCCGACATTTATCACCGGCCTCGCCGGTGCGTGGCAGGCAGCACCGGCAAGGGGCCGATGCCGCCCGCCACCGCATGGAGGATACCCCCGTGGCTGCCAACACGCTCGACAAGATCCGCAACATCGGCATCACCGCGCATATAGACGCGGGCAAGACCACGACGACCGAGCGTATCCTGTACTACACGGGCGTGTCGCACCGCATCGGCGAGGTGCATGACGGCAACACCACCACTGACTACATGGAGCAGGAGCGTGAGCGCGGCATCACCATCACCTCCGCCGCCGTGACGTGCGAGTGGAAGGACCACCGCATCAACATCATCGATACGCCCGGCCACATCGATTTCAACATCGAGGTGAACCGCTCGCTGCGCGTGCTCGACGGCGCCGTCTTCATCATCGAGGGCGTGGCGGGCGTGCAGCCGCAATCCGAGACCAACTGGCGCCTGGCGGACCGCTACAACGTTCCGCGCATCATCTTCATCAACAAGCTGGACCGCACCGGCGCCGACTTCTACCGCGCGTTCGACACGCTGAAGGAGAAGCTGGACATCATCGCACTGCCGCTGCAGCTGCCGATCGGCGTCGAGGACCAGTTCATCGGCGTGGTCGATCTTATCGAGATGAAGGCGATCGTCTGGGAAGGCGGTGAGCTCGGCGCCAAGTTCCATGACGAGGAGATCCCGGCCGACATGCTGGAGAAGGCGAAGGAACACCGCCAGACCCTGCTGGACACGGCGCTCTCCGTCGATGACGCGGGCATGGAGGAATACTTCGAGAACGGTGACGTCGCCGTGTCGACGCTGAAGCGCGCGCTCAAGACCGGCACGATCTCCGGCGCCTTCCGCCCCGTGCTTTGCGGCACCGCGTTCAAGAACAAGGGCGTGCAGCCGCTGCTGGACGCCGTGCTCGACTACCTGCCGGCGCCCGACGATCGCGAAGGCATCCGCGTCGCCGCCGAAGAGGGCCACGAGGACGAGGACCCCAAGCTGCGACGCCTGATCAAGGTCGATCCGAAGGGCACCTTCGCCGGCCTCGCCTTCAAGATCATCAACGACAAGTACGGCACCCTGACCTT
>CAXSEK010000154.1:0-7048 GCA_964235625.1 uncultured Acetobacteraceae bacterium | reverse complement strand
GTTCAAGGCGGGTGCGGTGACGGAGACGGTGACCGTGGGTGCGATCCCGGACGGGAGCATGATGCTCGACGTTGGGCCGGAGACGGTGGACGATCTGAAGCAGCGCTTGCTCGGCTGGCACACGCTGGTGTGGAACGGCCCGCTCGGCGCGTTCGAAACGCCGCCATTCGATGCGGCGACGGTGGCATTGGCGCATGCGGTGGCGGATGCGACGGTGGCGGGGACGCTGTGCAGCGTAGCCGGTGGGGGCGACACGGTGTCGGCGCTGCGGCATGCGGGAGTGTTGGAGCTGTTGACCTACGTGTCGTCGGCCGGCGGGGCGTTCCTGGAGTGGATGGAGGGGAAGACGTTGCCGGGCGTGGCCGTGTTGATGGCGAGGTGAGGGTGCCCTGACCGCTTGTTAAGCCATCCCGTGGCGCACCACCCCGCCTTCAGGCCGCCGGGTCAGGTAAGGAAGAACGCCATCAGGATCAGCAGCACCACCACGGCGATCGCGCCCATGGTGACGAAGCGGGTGAAGCTGCCCCAAAAGGCCTGCCGGTCGGCGACGAACGCGTCCACTGCGGCCGGGACTGCCTCGGTGTCGTTGGGTGTGATGGTATTTGCCATGGATGGTGCCCTCAAGGACGCAAGCGTTACGCGATTCTAGGGTGCGCCTTGCTGCAATGGCAAGGGGTTAAGCAACGCGGCACCAGCGGCCGGCACGCTCTCGCCGCCCTGCACGAAGGCGGCGAGGGCGGTGGGGTAGAGACGGTGTTCCTGCGCGAGCACGCGGGCCGCCAAGCGATCGGCCGTGTCGCCGGGCAGCACCGGCACGGCGGCCTGCGCGAGGATGGGGCCCTCGTCCATCACCGCCGTCACCAGGTGCACCGTGCAGCCATGTAGACGGCACCCGGCCGCCAGCGCGCGTTCATGCGTGTGCAGGCCGGGGAAGGCGGGCAGCAGCGAGGGATGGATGTTGAGCATCCGCCCGGCCCAGCGTCCGACCAGCCAGGGTGTCAGCAACCGCATGTAGCCGGCGAGGCACACCAGGTCCGCGCCATGCTCGGCCAGTGCGGCATCGATGGCCCGCTCGTGCGCTGCGCGGTCGCGGCCGAACGGGCGGTGGTCGACCGCGACCGCCGGTATGCCAGCCTCCCGCGCCCGGTCCAGCGCGGCGGCACCGGGTTGGTTGGACAGCACGAGGGCGATCGCTGCGGGGAAGGACGGGTCGGACGCGGCGGTCAGTAGGGCGGCCATGTTGCTGCCCCGGCCGCTCGCCAGGATGGCGACCTTTCGCGCCGCCGCGATCACGCGATCACCACCTCCGCGGCCCCGTCCACCGCCTCGGTCCGGCCGATGGCGAACACCGTCTCCCCGGCGGCTTCCAGCAGGGCGGTCGCGGATGCGGCGTCGTCCACCACCAGGGCCATCCCGATGCCGCAGTTGAACACGCGCAGCATCTCGTCCGGAGCCACGCTGCCCCGTTGTGCCAGCCAGCCCATCACCGCCGGGCGCGGCCAGCTTGCGGCGTCGATCACGGCCCGGACCCCCTGCGGCAGCGCTCGTGGCAGGTTGCCCGGCAAGCCGCCACCGGTGATGTGCGCCGCCGCCCGCAGCAGCCCCGCCCGGTGCAGCGCCAGAACCGATTTCACGTAGATCCGAGTCGGCTCCAGCAGCGCTTCCGCCAGCGTCTGCCCGGGGGCGAACGGCGCCGGGTCACCCCAGCCGGTGTCGCCCCCCTCCACAATCCGGCGCACCAGCGAGAACCCGTTCGAGTGCACCCCCGAGCTCGCTAGCCCGAGCACCACTTGGCCCGGCGCCACCCCCGCCGGCAGCAGCGCCGTGCGCTCCGCGGCGCCGATGGCGAACCCGGCCAGGTCGTAGTCGCCGCCCCGGTACAGCCCCGGCATCTCCGCCGTCTCACCGCCCACCAGCGCGCAGCCCGCCGTCGTGCAGCCACGCGCGATGCCGGCCACCACGCGCGCGGCCTGCTCCACGTCCAGCGCGCCGGTGGCGAAGTAGTCGAGGAACACCAACGGCTCGGCGCCCTGCACCACCAGGTCGTTCACGCACATCGCCACCAGGTCGATGCCGACCGTGTCGTGCCGCCCGGTCTCGATCGCAATCTTGAGCTTGGTGCCGACCCCGTCCGTCGTGGACACCAGCACGGCGTCGACGAAGCCCGCCGCCTTCAGGTCGAACAGCGCGCCGAACCCGCCCAGCCCGCCCATCACCCCCGGCCGGAAGGTGCTGGCCGCCATCGGCTTGATCCGGTCCACCAGGGCGTCGCCCGCCGCGATATCCACGCCGGCGTCGCGATAGGTCGTCCCAGATCCTTCCTGACGCATGGGGCCGCGCACTTTCGCAATGGAGCCGCCGTAGCCGGATCGGCTATGGTGGGGGCCATGATGGCCCTACCGACTAACCACAGCCGAACGGAGGGTGCAAACGGCTTGGACGGGGCACGATCCGGGCCGCCAACGGTCCTGCCGTGAACCAGCCGGCCGTGCGCGTCGCGCCACGTTTGCCCGTCCTGCCGCCTGTCCCACCTCCGCCGGTACCGCCCGCGCCGCCGCAGGCGCGCCACGCCACACGGGCGCAACGGATCGCGCTGTTGTGCGGGCTCGGCATCGCCGTCCTGTTCGCCATCCAGCTGTTCGCCTCCATCCTGCTGCCCTTCGTGGTGGCGGCCGGCATCGCCTACTTCCTCGATCCGCTCGCGACCCGGCTGCACCGCGCCGGCATGCCCCGCGGCCTGGCGGCGCTGATGCTGGTGGTGGGCCTGGTCGCGGCCGGGTTGCTGTTCGCGCTGCTGCTGTATCCGTTGATCCTGTCGCAGATCGGCCTGCTGATCTCCCGCGTGCCGGCCTACGTCATGGATCTGCGGGCCTGGGCCGGCGAGGTGATCATCCGGCTGCAGGAGCGGCTCGGCCAGGACTACGTGGACAGCAAGTTGCGGGACCTGGTGAGCGGCCAGGCCGGTGCCATGCTGGGCTTCCTGGCCGGCGCCCTGACCCGGATCGTGGGCGGCGGCTTCGCGCTGTTCAACGTGCTCTCGCTGCTGGTCGTCACCCCCGTGGTCGCGTTCTACCTGCTGCGCGACTGGCCCGCGATGGTGCGCCGCGTGGATGGCTGGCTGCCCCGGCGCTACTCCGGCGTGCTGCGGCTGCAGGCGGCGGAGATGGACCGCATCCTCTCCGCCTGGCTGCGCGGCCAGGCGCTGTGCTGCGTGCTGCTGGCCTTGTTCTACGCGCTGGCGCTGCAGGCGGTCGGGCTCGACCTGGGGTTGATCGTGGGGCTGACGGCGGGGGTGCTGTCCTTCATCCCCTATGTCGGCTCCATCACCGGCGGCGTGACCTCGATCGGGCTGGCGCTGGCGCAGTTCCCGACCTGGACGGGGGTGGCCGAGGTGGTGGCGGTGTTCGTGGCCGGGCAGCTGCTGGAGGGCTACGTGATCTACCCGCGCTTCCTGGGGGACCGGGTGGAGCTGCACGCGGTGTGGGTGATCTTCGCGCTGTTCGCCGGCGGCGCCGTGTTCGGCTTCCTGGGCGTGCTGCTGGCGGTGCCGGTGGCGGCCGTCATCGGCGTGCTGGCGCGCTTCTGGCTGCGGCGCTACCTGGCGAGCCCGCTCTACTCGGACCCGCCACCCGAGCTACCATGATCTCGCAACTCGCCCTGCCCTTCGTCCATGAGCCCGCCTACGACCCTGCCGAGTTCGTGCCCGATGCGAGCAACGCGGCGGCGTTGACCTGGCTGGCGGCGGAGTGGCCGGCCGGCCGCCTCGCCCTGTGGGGCGGTGTTGGCTACGGCAAAACCCATCTGATGCATGTCTGGGCTGCCTCCTGTTCCGCCGTCATGGTGTGCGGGCCAGACCTCGCTGCCCCGCCCGGGTTGCCCGCGGGGTTCGGCATCGCCCTGGACGATGCGGATGGCGCGCCGGAGCTGGCGCTGCTTCATCTGCTGAACAGCGCTGCCGAGGACGGGCGCCGCGTCCTGCTCGCCGCACGGACGCCACCGTCCCGCTGGCCGACCCGACTGCCGGACCTCGCCAGCCGTTTGCGTGCCGTGCCCGCCGTCGAGCTCATGCCGCCCGGCGACGCGATGCTCCGCACTTTGTTCGCCAACCTGCTTGCCCAGCGTCAGCTGTCGGTCGCGGAGCCGCTGCAGCGCTGGCTGCTGATGCGCCTGCCCCGCGAGCCCTCCGCCCTGCGGGAGGCGGCCGCCCGCTTGGATGCCGCCGCCTTGGCAGCTGGCCGCAGCGTCAACCACACCATGGCAACCCAGGTCCTCACCGCAATCTCAGGCTGACCTGCGGCTGCGGCCGTCTCCACACTTTTTGACGTTGTTTTACCGAGTACTCGGAGTCGAGCTCGTCTCGATCCTCTCGACCGGGTCCGGCGGTCATGGCAGATCGTCTATAAACGTGTGGGATGTGCGTATAATGGCGACCGTGAGTTCTGGACAAATCGTTTCCGGCCAGACTGAGACAGGTTACACGACGGTGCTGTCCGGCGGCATGGTCACGAGCACCACAGTCCCAACCGGTGGCTCCGTTTTCGTCTCGTCGGGAGGCGTCGCATCGGGCGACATCGTGTCAGGCGGCTACCTCTTCGTGTCGGCCGGCGGCACGGCGAGTGGCACGGACGTGTTGTCCGGCTATTTACAGGTTCAGGGCGGCTCTGCCGTAGCCACGACCGTGTCGGGCGGCGATTTCATCGTCTCTTCCGGAGGCACTGCTGTCGGTACGACCGTCGTCGGCGCTGGCGACTTCAGCGTGGGCGCGGGCGGTGTTGCATCTGGCACGATATACAGCGGCGCATTCGACTACGTTTATGGCACGGACTCTGGGACGATAGATAAAGGGCTGTACTACGCCGTCGCGAGTGGCGGGACAGCGGTGGCGACAGCCGCAGAAAGTGGCTTTTTCGAAATCGAGAATGGCGGCCAGGCAATCTCTTCCGTTTTCGGATCCAGATCGCTCCCATTCGTCTCCAGCGGAGGCGCGTTGACCTCCCCCACGATCCAGAGCGGCATCACTGTCACCGTGGAGTCGGGAGGTCAAATCAACAACGCTACGATCCTGCCCGGTGCAGCCGTCAACCTCGCAGGCGTGCCCTTCTTCTCCGGTGAGACGGTTTCGTTCAATGCTGGCACCAACGCCCTCATTGTTGCCGCAAGCGGAGCGACGCTCGCCACCCTGCAACTTGCAGGCTCCTATGCAGGCGACAGCTTTACTGCCAGTGCGGAACCCGGCGGTCCGACGAACGGAAGCACGGTTGTTTCTGTCACCGTAACTCCCGCTGTAAGCAGCTCCTCCGGGACAACGACCAGTCCCGGAAACACGATCAGCTCGGGACCGACGACGACTCCCGGGATCACGACCGGTTCCGGGACGCCGACAAGCTCCGGGACCACAATCAGTTCGGGACCGACGACCAGTTCCGGTATTACGACTAGTTCTGGGACGACGACCAACTCCGGGACCACTATCAGTCCGGGCACGCCGACCAGTTCTGGGATGACAACCAACTCCGGGCCGACGACCAATATAGTCAGGCTCAGCAACGGCGGCAGTGTCACCGTGACGACGCCGGGCACGCCCGTCGGCATCTCCACCAATGGGCCGGGCGGCGCCACCACGATTTCGGCGGGCGCGGGCGGCGCCACCGTCAACGAAGCCTCAACAAGCGCCGTCCTCAGCACGCCAGGGCTGATCACCCTCTTGCCGCTCGCGGGCGGCGTCGTCGTGCCAGTCGCCACCTCGTCGCCGCTCCAGACGGCGCTGCTGCAGGACATCCTGGCGCTGGGCCAAACAACGACGTCGCAGACGGTCTACCTGCCTGGCCAAAGCTCCATCGTTTCCTCGAGCGTGCTGGGCGCGCAGGTGCTGCTGGACCTGCCGGAGCGGACGGACACGATCACCGGCACCGCCGCGGTCCCGGTCGCCGACATCGTGCTTGATAACCCTGGAGCAACCTACGTGACGGGCGGCACTCCGGCCTCCATCGTCGTGGGTGCGGACGGCGCGCCGGCGACTATCATCAACAACGGCGCCGGTAACGCCCTGATCGCAGCCACCGGCGCGGCCAACAACACGCTGGAAGGACTGGCCGGCGCCAACCAGTTCGTCACCGGCAGGGGGGGACAGGACGCGGTGCTGCTGGATGGTGCGGCCAACGCCCTGACCACCAACGGGGCGGACGCGGTGCTGGTAGGCGGCCCGAGCACGGTCGCAGCCGGAGCGAGCGGGCTCGACCTGGTGGCAATGACGAACGGCACCACGCTTACCTTCGTGGATCAGTCGGCGGGCGCGGCGGCCGACAGCATCACCGGTGCCGCCGGCAGCACGGTCGTGTTCGCCGGCACAGGCAGCGCCGTCATCAACGCCGGGGCAGGGACCGAAGGGTTCGTCACCGACACCTCGGCCGGCAACGTGACGCTCAACGGAGCTGCGGCGGGCGGGGACAATTTGCTGTTCGTGAAGGATGCGAGTGCCGGGTCGGCAGCGGTCGTGGTGAACAATTTCGGTGGCAGCGACGCCCTGGCGGTGCATGGCTATGTCGCGTTCAACGTCACGGCTGGCGCCGGAGGCGCGGTGCTGTCGCTCAGTGACGGCTCGTCGGTGACGTTCACCGGCGCGTCCGTCGCCGCCATCCAGCAGGCGGTCAAGATCGTGTAACGGGAGTGGCGGGGGTTCGGCCGGTTCGACACCCCCGCGGCACTCCGTTAATCATCGCGCATGAACGAACTCACGTCCGTCGCGACGGCCGATGCAACCACCGTCTCGGTCGCATCCGATAGCCCCGACCGCTTCATCAACCGGGAACTATCCTGGCTCGACTTCAACCACCGCGTGGTGGAGGAGGCGCAGAACGCCCGCCACCCGTTGCTGGAGCGGCTGCGCTTCGTCTCGATCAGCGCCTCCAACCTGGACGAATTCTTCTCCGTCCGCGTCGCCGGGCTGATCGGCCAGGCCAAGGCCGGCATCATCTCGCTCTCCGCCGACGGGCGCACGCCGGCGCAGCAACTGGCCGAGATCCAGGTCCGCGCCGCTGCCCTGATGGCG
>CAXSEK010000153.1:0-7048 GCA_964235625.1 uncultured Acetobacteraceae bacterium | reverse complement strand
CAACGGCGTTGACCTGTCATCGATGATGGGCGGCCCCAGCAAGTAAACGCGCCGTTCCAGTCTACTCCCTCTCCCTTTTTGGAAGAGGGCAGGGGTGAGGGAGCTTGGGATCCCGCACGATCAGGCCGACAAATAGGCCGCCAGCATCACCAGGCCGCCCACCGCCAACGTGGCATGCACCCCAACCGCCAGCGTGGACGGGGCCCGGTGCCGCAACCGCGCAGCGAACACCAGCACCCCCAGAACCGCCGCGGCTCCCAGGAAGCAGGCCACGATGAACCCGAACGACCCCGCGCCCTGCTGCGCCCCCCGAATTGGGCCACCCAGGCCGGCCAGCAACAGCACGAACCCGGACAGCCTCAGCGACCCATGCAGCCACCCCGGCCAGCGCAGCCGCCGCAGCGGGGACGCCGCCTGCGACAGCGCCACAGCCCCAGCCCGCCCAGCACCGCCAGACTCAGCACGATGGCGGACCAGGTGAGCACTAAGCCGCCTTCGCCTGCGTCACGATCCGGTTCAGGCTGCGCAGCACCTCGCGCGCCGTCTTGATCCGGTCGCTGACCTCCATCTCCCGGCTGATCGCCAGCTTGTGGTCCGGCCGCAACCGGATCGGCTGCTTCTGCGACCCCAGCCATGCCACCAGCCCGCCCGGGTTGCCGAACGCGTTGCCGCGGAACTGCAGCACCATGCCCTTCGGCCCGGCCTCCACCTTCTCCACCCCTGCCTCCCGGCACGCCCGCTTCAGCGCGACCACCTGCAGCAGGTTGTCCACCTCCTCCGGCAGCGCCCCGAACCGGTCCACCAGCTCCGCCGCGATCGCCTCACTCTCGCCGTCCGATGCCAGGCCGCCGATCCGCCGGTATAAGCCCAGCCGCACCGGCAAATCCCGCACGTAAGTTTCCGGGATCAGCACCGGCAACCCAAGCGAGATGTTCGGCGTCCAGTCACGGTCCTCGCTCTTCTTCCGCCCGCGCTCGGCCCGCATCTCGGACACCGCGTCCTCCAGCATCTGTTGATACAGCTCGATGCCGACCTCGCGGATGTGCCCGCTTTGCTCGTCGCCCAGCAGGTTGCCGGCCCCGCGGATGTCCAGATCGTGCGAAGCCAGCGTGAACCCGGCGCCCAGCGTGTCCAGCGTCTGCATCACGCCCATCCGCTTCTCCGCCGCCACCGACAGCCGGTGCTGCGGCGGCCAGGTCAGATAGGCGTAACCCCGCTGCTTGCCCCGCCCGACCCGGCCGCGCAGCTGATACAGCTGCCCCAGCCCGAACATGTCCGCCCGGTAGATGATCAGCGTGTTCACCGCCGGCATGTCGAGCCCGCTTTCCACGATATTGGTGGAGAGCAGGATGTCGTACTTGCCGTCGCCGAACTCGGTCATCACCCGTTCCAGCTCGGTCGGCGCCAGGCGGCCATGCGCCTGGGTGATGCGCGCCTCGGGCACGATCTCCCGCAGCCGGGTCGCCATCCGGTCCATGTCCTCCAGCCGCGGCACCACGCAGAACACCTGCCCGCCGCGGAACCGCTCGCGCTGGATCGCCTCGCGCGCGACCACGCCGTCGAATGGCATGATGAACGTGCGCACTGCCAGGCGGTCCACCGGCGGGGTGGCGATCAGGCTCATCTCCCGCACGCCGGTCAGCGCCAATTGCAACGTGCGCGGGATCGGCGTCGCCGACAGCGTCAGCACGTGCACGTCCGCCTTCAACGCCTTCAGCTTCTCCTTGTGGGAGACGCCGAAATGCTGCTCCTCGTCCACGATCAGCAGCTCGAGGTTGGCGAACTCGATCCCCTTGGCCAGCAGCGCGTGGGTTCCCACCACAATGCTGACGCTGCCATCCGCCAGCCCGCGCTTGGTATCCGCCGCATCCTTGGCCGTCACCATGCGGCTCAGCTGGCCGACTTTCACCGGCAGGCCCTCGAACCGCTTGGTGAACGTGCGGTGGTGCTGCCGGGCCAGCAGCGTGGTCGGCACCACCACCGCCACCTGCGCGCCGCTGATCGCCGCCACGAACGCCGCGCGCAACGCCACCTCCGTCTTGCCGAACCCCACGTCGCCGCAGATCAGCCGGTCCATCGGCCGGCCGGCCGCCAGGTCTTCCAGCACGTCGGCGATGGCGCGCGCCTGGTCCTCCGTCTCGGTGAACGGGAAGCGGGCACAGAACTCGTCCCACGAGCCCTCCTCCGGCGTGATGCTCGGCGCGTCGCTCGCCCGGCGCAGCGCGGCGGTGCGGATCAGCTCGCCCGCCATGTCCTTGATGCGCTGCTTCATCTTCGCCTTGCGGTTCTGCCACGAGGCACCGCCGAGCTTATCCAGCGTCGCACCCCCCTCGGCCCCGAAGCGGCTCAGCATCTCGATGTTCTCGACCGGCAGGAACAGCTTGTCGTTCCCGTCGTACAGCAGCCGCAGGCAGTCATGCCTTGCGCCGCTCACCTGCAGCGTCACCAGCCCGTCATAGCGCGAGATGCCGTGGTCCTGGTGCACCACCAGGTCGCCCTCCGCGATTTCCGTCGCCTCGGCGATGAACTGGTCCGCCCGCTTGCGGCGCCGGGCGGGGCGGCTAATCCGCTCGCCCAGCAGGTCCTGCTCGCCCACCAGGCCCATCTCGTCGGTGACGAAGCCGCGCTCCACGCCCAGGCTCACCAGGACGATGTGGTCCCGCGGCGCCACCCGCACCTTCTGCCACGTCTCGGCCACGTGGGCGCGCAGCCCGTTCTCCCGCAGTAGATTGGCCAGCCGCTCGCGCGAGCCCCGCGTCCAGGCCGCCACCACCGTGCGGCGCCGCTGCGACAACCACCCGGCATGCTGCTCGCCGAGTTGCTTGAACATCTCGGGGTTGGCGTGCGCGCCCGCCTGGGTGAACAGCGGCCCGGGCCGCCCGCCGGCGTCGATCCCCGCCGCCGCCTCGTCCTTGCCGTACGGGCTGAACTGGAACAGCGGCCCCTGGGCCAGCATCTCGTCCCACTCCGCCTGGTCCAGGTACAACCGGTCCGGCGGCAGCGCCCGGTACGGCACCTCCCCGTCCCGCGGCACCGCCTTGCGGGCCTCGAAATGGTCCGCGATCATCTCCATCCGCGCCGCCAGCACGTCGTCGCTCAGGTGGTCGAAGCTGACCGCCGCATCCGGCAAATAGTCGACCAGGTTCTCCATCGCCGTGTGGAACAGCGGCGCCCAGTGCTCCATCCCGGGATGCCGCCGCCCGTCCGAGATGCTGGCATAGATCGGGTCCAGCGCCGCTGGCGGCCCGAATAGCTCCCGCCACGCCTCGCGGAACCGGGTGACGCTGGCCGGGTCGAGCGACACCTCGCTCACCGGCCGCAATTCCAGCCGGTCCACCTTGTCGGTGGAACGCTGGGTGGTGGCGTCGAACCGGCGGATGCTCTCCACCGTGTCGCCGAACAGGTCGAGCCGCACCGGGTCCAGCTCGCCGGCCGGGAAGATGTCTACGATTCCGCCACGCACGGCATACTCGCCCGGTTCCATCACCGTGTCGGCCCGCCCGTAGCCGTTGGCCTCCAGGAAGGTGGTGAGCTGCTCGGGCTCGATGCTGCCGCCGGCGCGGACCGACAGGCTGGACCCCCGGAACACCGCCCGCGGCGGCACCCGCTGCACCAGGGCGTTGACCGTGGTGAGCACGATCCGCGGCCGGTCCGTGCGGTCCAGCAGCCGCGCCAGGCAGGCGATCCGGTCGGACACGATCGCCGGGTTGGGAGACACCCGGTCATACGGCAGGCAGTCCCAGGCCGGGAACCGCAACACCTCCACCTCCGGCGCGAAGAACGCCAGCGCCTCCGCCAGCCGCGCCATGCGCGTGTCGTCCCGGTTGACGTGCAGGATGGCGCCGCGGTGCTCGGCCCGGCGCTTGGCCAGCAGCAGGGCATCGAACCCCTCGGGCGCGCCGTAGATCGTGACGGCGCTCATGGTGCCGTCTCCGGCGGCGCTTCGTAGGTGGCTTCGGGGGCGATCCGGCGCGCGGCATCGAGCGCGACGGTGGGTGGTGCCTTGGCGTGGATGGACTGGAACATCGCGTGCAGCAGGATAGCATGCTCGCCAGCCGGGATCGGCAACCGCCCCATCAGCCAATCCGCCAGGTCCACATCCGGCAGGTCCATCATGGCCTCAATTGCGTCCAGCTCGGCATCGGTGAAGCTCAGCAGGCGTGCGGACACATATCCGCCCACCAGCCGGTCGGTTTCCTGCGTGCCGCGATGGGTGGCACGGAACAGGATGCGCCGTCGGCGCGGATCAGGCTCGGTCATTGCGCGGTGATATAGCGGCGGAGTGCGACGGTGTCAGTGCCTCCTCTCCCTCTCCCGCTGGGTTAGGGCATTCACACATCGTAGGCGGTGACGGCCCAGGTGGTCTCTGTCTCCCCCTCCCCTTGTGGGAGGGGGCGGGGGGGGGGTGCCGCTCGCACCCATCTCCACGGCCTTACTCCGCAAACGGAAGAGGCCGGGACAAGGGACCTAGCCGCAGTCCCAAGCCCAACAACCTTCACCTCCTCCCCAACCAGCCCTAGAACCCCCAAGCCTTGACCGACCCGCTCGCCCCCCTCCTCGCCCCGCTCGCAGACCTGCGCGGCGTCGGCCCCGCCACGGCCGAGAAGCTCGCCAAGCTCACCGGCGGCCCGCGGGTGCGCGACCTGCTCTTCCACCTCCCCGACTCCTTCATCGACCGCCGCACCACCGCCACCCTCAAGGACACCCAGCCCGGCCAGATCGTCACCTGGCACATCGACCTCGCCGGCCACGAGCCCGCCACCAAACCCACCCATCCCTGGCGCATCCGCGTCACCGACGGCACCGCCTTCGCCGAGCTCGCCATCTGGGACAAGCAGCGCCTCGCCGCCCTGATCCGCGCCGCCCCCGCCACCCAATTCGTCGTCAACGGCCGGGTGGAAGCGTTCGGCAACCGCCTCTCCATGCGGGACCCGGCCTACGCCGTCCCCCCCGCCGACGAGGCACTGATCCCCCCCGTCGACCCGGTCTGGCCAATGACCGCACGGCTCTCCACCCGCGAGCTGCGCACCGCCATGCGCGCCGCCGCCGCCCGCGTGCCGGACCTGCCGGAGTGGCACGACGCCCCGCTGCTCCGCCGCCAGGCCTGGCCCTCCTTCCGGGAAGCGCTGGTCGGCCTGCAATGCCCGCTGGAACCACCCACCCCGCTGCACCGCGCCCGCCTCGGCTACGACGAGATGCTCGCCCACCAGCTCGCCATGGCCTGGATGAAGGCGCGCGAGAAGCACCGCCCCGGCCGCGCCCTGCTCGCCACCGGGCGCCTCCGCACCGAGGCCCTCCGCCGCTTCGGCCACGAACCCACGCCCAGCCAAACCACCGCCCTGGCCGAGATCGACGCCGACATGGCGGCCCCGCGCCGCATGCTCCGCCTCCTGCAAGGCGATGTCGGCTCCGGCAAGACCCTGGTCGCCCTGCTCGCCATGCTCGGCGCGGTGGAGGCCGGCGCCCAGGCCGCGCTCATGGCGCCGACCGAGGTGCTCGCCAAGCAGCACCTCCGCACGCTCGAGCGCCTGGCCCCATGTCCGGTCGCCCTGCTCACCGGCTCGGTCAAGGGGGCCGAACGCCGCAACCTCCTGCTCAGGCTCGGCAACGGCCGACTGCCCATCGTCGTCGGCACCCACGCGCTGTTCCAGGAGCATGTCGAGTTCCACGACCTCGGCCTCGCCGTGATCGACGAGCAGCACCGCTTCGGCGTCGAGCAACGCCTGCTGCTCGGCGGCAAGGGCGCCCGCACCGACCTGTTGGTGATGACCGCGACCCCGATCCCGCGCACCCTGCTGCTCACCCAATGGGGCGAGATGGACACCAGCCGCCTCACCGGCAAACCCGCCGGCCGGCAACCGATCCGCACCACCCTGCACTCGCTCGCGACGCTGGACACCGTCACCGACGGTATCGGCCGCGCCCTCGGCCGCGGCGAGCAGGTCTACTGGGTCTGCCCCATGGTCAGCGAGAGCGAACTGACCGACCTCGCCGCCGCCGAGGCCCGCTACGCCACCCTGCGCGCCCGCTTCGGCGACCAGGTCGGCCTCGCCCACGGCCAGCAGGACGGCCCCGTGCGGGACGCCGCCCTCGCCGCCTTCAGCGCCGGCCGCACCCGCCTGCTGGTCGCCACCACCGTCATCGAGGTCGGCGTCGACGTGCCCGGCGCCAGCGTCATGGTCGTCGAGCACGCCGACCGCTTCGGCCTCGCACAGCTGCACCAGCTCCGCGGCCGCGTCGGCCGCGGCGCCGCCCAAAGCTACTGCCTCCTGCTGCACGAGGACGGCCTGACCGAGACCGGCCGCCGCCGCATGCTCACCTTGCGTGACACCGAGGACGGCTTCCTCATCGCCGACGAGGATTTCCGCCTCCGCGGCGGCGGCGACCTGCTCGGCAAGCGCCAATCCGGCCTCCCCGGCTTCCGCCTCTCGGACCCGGAAGCCCAGGACGGCATGCTCCGCATGGCCCACCAGGACGCCGCCGTGCTGCTCGAGCGCGACCCGAAGCTCGAGACCGAGCGGGGCAGGGCGGCCCGCCTCCTCCTCCGCCTGTTCGACCGCCGTGCCGCCCTCGAAACTTTGGGCGCCGGCTGATCCGATCAATGGTTACCCGCGGGAAACCTGTCCCCCTCCCCTTGAGGGAGGGGTTAGGGGAGGGGTGCGACCCGCACCAAACTTCCAACGAGCCGCACCCTCAACACCCGTCAGGCACCGCCACGATCCGAAAGAACCGCTCCGGCCCCTCCGCCATCACCGGCCCGGCCTCGCCCCGGCCCGCCCGCGCGAACAGCACGGCGACATCCTCCGGCGTCCGCCGCTTCCACGGCACCGAGCCCGGCTTCACGCCCAGCCCCAGGTCACGGCAGATCTCGGCGATGATCTCCTCCACCGGGCGGTGATCGAGCTCGTCGTCCAGCTCGGGCGCATCCATCCGCTCCCGCAGCTCCGCCTCCAGGCTGTCGCTCTCCGGTGCCGTCCAGTCCCGGTGGATCGCATCCTCCACCTCGCGCAGCACCCGCCCCAGGTCGGGCAGTAGAAAGCTGGATAGG
>CAXSEK010000152.1:0-7156 GCA_964235625.1 uncultured Acetobacteraceae bacterium | reverse complement strand
TCCCGGCTGGCCCAGGGATGGTCCGGGCCGACCACGAGCAGCATTCGGTCCCGTGCGACCACCTCGCGCAGCAGCAACGGGTTGTCGACCGCCCCCTCCACGAAGCCGAGTTCGGCGCTGCCGTCATGCACGGCAGAGGCCACCTGCGCGGTGTTGCCGACCGAGAGCAGCAGGTCGATCTTCGGGTAGGCCTTGCGGAACGCCACCAGGTGGCGCGGCAGCCAGTAGCCGGCGATGGTCTGGCTGGCCTGGACGGACAGGCTGCCGCGCTGCAGGCCGCCAAACTCGTCCAGCATCTCCTCCGCCGCGCGGGCACGGGCCAGAACCGCCCTCGCCTCCACCAAAAATCGGGCGCCGGCCTCGGTCAGTTCCACGCCGCGCCCGACGCGGTGGAACAGCTTGATCCCGTGCCGGCCCTCCAACCCCGCAATCGCGGCACTGGCGGCGGATTGCGCGAGATTGAGCGCCTGGGCCGCCCGGGTGACGTGCTGGCGCTCCGCGACCGCCACGAAGATGCGGAGCTGGTCCAGGGTCATGGCAGGCGGGTCACGACGATTTCTTCTCGATGATGGTCTGCGTCACTTGCCGGGCTGCCCCATTCAGGTGGGACGCGAGCGCATGACCCAGGGCGACCGACCCCAGGCATAGCAGGACGGAGGCGGCGATATTGACCAGGGCGCGTCCAGAGGCACCGCTGCGGAGCAGGTCGAGCGTTTGCAGGCTGAAGGACGAGAAGGTGGTGAAGCCGCCGCAGATCCCGACCATGAAGAACAGCCGCCCGGTCTCCGGAACGGGATAGCGGCCGGTGCCGAGCGTGAGGGTGCCGAAGAAGGCGATAGCAAAGGAGCCGACGACGTTGATGCCGATCGTGCCCCAGGGCAGCTCGCGGCTGACTGGCCCAGCAAGGATGCCGATCCAATAGCGCGCGACACTGCCAAGCGCGCCGCCCAGCGCGATGACCAGGGTATCAACCAAAGTTTCGGTCACCTGCCTACAACCAATCTACGGACACGATCAGTTAGATCGGAAGCTGATGTTAGATAGATGGGTAGGAGAGGTCCAGTGTCCGTGCACGAATAAGGACGGCTCCCATGACAGCACTCATCGTCGCTCACACGTTCAAAATCGCCCCGGCGCCTCATCGCTGGCCCGGCATCACCGGCCGGGTGCGCCGGGCCGGCAAGTCCATCCTGCCCGGCGTGCTGCTGTGCATCGCGGTGACCGCGATCGCGACCGTGCTGGAGCGGGTCGAGGCCCGGCTCACCGGACGGGCTTGGCTGGAGGCGCTGGTGCTGGCGATCCTGGTGGGCACGGCGATCCGGACCGCCTGGACGCCGGGCCGGCGCTGGGCGGCTGGCATCGGCTTCAGCGCCAAGATGTTGCTGGAAATCACCGTGGTGCTGCTTGGCGCCTCGGTCAGTGCGCGGACCGTGCTGGCCGCCGGGCCCGGCCTGCTGATCGGCATTGCCGCCGTGGTGATGATCGCGATCGCCGCAAGCTACGGCATGGGCCGGGTGCTCGGCCTGCCGCACCGGATGGCCACGCTGATCGCCTGCGGCAATTCAATCTGCGGCAATTCCGCCATCGCGGCGGTCGCCCCGGTGATCGGCGCCGCTGGCGAGGACGTGGCCGCCTCCATCGCCTTCACGGCGGTGCTCGGCGTCGTGGTCGTGCTGACGCTGCCGCTCGCGGTGCCGTTGCTGCATTTGAGCGGGCTGCAATACGGCGCGCTGGCGGGGCTGACCGTCTACGCCGTGCCGCAGGTGCTCGCGGCGACGGCGCCGGTCGGTGCGGTCGCAGTGCAGCTCGGAACGCTGGTCAAGCTGGTGCGGGTGCTGATGCTCGGCCCGGTCGTGCTCGGCCTGTCCCTGCTGACCCGGCGGATGCGGGACGAGACGGACGAGGCGGCGCCGCACGTGACGGCGGGCGACCGTCCCGCGCCGGGCCGGCTGAAGCTGCACAAGCTGGTGCCCTGGTTCATCGTGGGCTTCCTCGCCATGGCCGCGCTGCGCTCCGCCGGCCTGGTGCCCGAGGGCGCGCTCGCACCGATCGCATGGGTTGCCAACCTGCTGACCGTGATTTCCATGGCCGCCCTCGGCCTGGGCACGGATCTGCGCGTCGTGGCACGCGCCGGCGGCCGGGTGACGGCGGCGGTGACGCTGTCCCTGCTGGCGCTGGGCGCGGTCAGCCTGGGCTTGATCCGGCTGCTCGGCCTTGCCTGAAATTGGCTGGTGGGCTTCAGCCCATCGTCGCCGCATCAAGTTCAAAATTGGCTGGTATTACGTCATTCGCCAGCATCGAGGGCAGCCGCAAGGGCGGCGCCGTTTCCGCAACAGGATTAATGCCATGTTCGACGCCTCACGTGCCACTCCCGGGCTGATCGTACATTCCGAGACACCTTACAACGCCGAACCCCCGCTCGACCGGCTGCGGGCATCGGCCATGACGGCGCAGGCCGATTTCTACGTTCGCAGCCACGGCTCCATCCCGGCGCTCGTGGAGGCCAAGCACAGGCTGCGCGTCGCGGGCCGCGTACGCGCCGGGCTCGACCTCAGCATGGCGGATCTACGCCGGCGATTTCCGGAACATACCGTCACGGCGGTGATGCAGTGCGCGGGCAACCGGCGGGCCGACATGCAGGAGGTGCGGCCAACGTCCGGCGACCCGTGGGCACCGGGTGCGATCGGCAACGCGAGTTGGACGGGGGTCGCCCTGGCCGATTTACTTCGCGCGGCCGGCGCCGATGTGGACCCGGCGTTGCACGTGGCGTTCGAGGCCTGCGACGAAGTCGAGATACCGGACGAGGGGCGCTTCCCCTACGGCGTCTCGATCCCGATAGCCAAGGCGATGTCGCCGGAGGTGTTGCTGGCCTACGCCATGAACGGCGAGGCGCTGACGCCGGAGCACGGCTTCCCGCTCCGCCTCGTCGTGCCGGGCTACGCCGGCGTGCGGAGCCCCAAATGGCTGGCCGCGATAACCGTGCAGGACGAGCCGTCCAGCAACCCCATGCAGCAGCGCGACTACAAGCTGCTGCCGCCGGACGTTACGGCGGAAACGGTGGATTGGGCGAGGGGCGTCACGATAAACGACATGCCGCTCAATGCCGCGATCTGCGAGCCGGTAGCGCGGGCCGAGCTGACGGCGGGGCGCACGGTGCTGCGCGGCTACGCGGTCGCGACCGCCCGCGACGTCACGCGGGTGGACGTATCGATCGATGGCGGCCGGAGCTGGGCGCAGGCCGAGCTGGAGCCGGGCGCCGGCGCGCCGTGGAGCTGGCGGTTCTGGAACGCCACGGTCCAGTTGCCGAAGGGCGAGCACGAGTTGGCAGTGCGGGCGTGGGACTCCGCCGGGCAAACCCAGCCGGCGCTGCCGGACGATGTCTGGAACTTCAAAGGTTATCTGAGTGCGGCCTGGCACCGGGTGCGGGTCATCGCCCGCTGACCCCGCATTCGGGGTGATCACGCCCATCCTGGCGCGGCGGGACGCGGCCGGGTTCTGGCTCGCGGTCGTGCTCACCGGCCTCGGCACGGGGCTTGGCGCGGCGGCGCTTACCGGGTTGCTGGAGCTGGTTCAGCACACCCTGTGGTCCGGTTCGGGGGTGGACCTGCTGGAGGCCGCCGCGAGGGCACCGTGGTGGTGGCACGTCGCCGTGCTGCTCGGCGCGGGGGTGATCACGGGGACCGGCCAGATCTTGCTGGTGCGGATGTCCAGCGCCAACGGGATCGACATCACCGCGGCGATCTGGTTCCACGCCGGCCGCCTGCCGGCCATCCGGACGCTGGGAAGCGCCGTGCTGTCCGTGGTGATCGTCGGCATGGGTGCCTCACTTGGGCGGGAGGGTGCACCGAAGCAGGCGGGCACCGTGATCGCGAACGCGTTGTCCGACCGGATCCGGTTGCCGGACGAGACCCGCCGCCTGCTGGTAGCCTGCGGGGCCGGTGCGGGCATGGCCGCGGCATACGGCGTGCCGCTCGGCGGTGCGCTGTTCGCGCTGGAGGTGTTGCGGGGCGAGCTGGCGCTGCGCTTGGTGCTGCCGGCCCTTGTCACATCGCTGATCGCGACGGGCGTGTCCTGGGCGTTCCTGCCGGACGCGCCGACCTACGCCATCCCGGTCTATGACGGGTCGGTCTCCAGTTGCCTGTGGGCGCTGCTGGCCGGGCCGATCGCCGGGGTGGTGTCGGTGGGCTATGTGCGGCTGGTCGCCTTGGCCGATCACCACCGGCCGAAGGGGCACTGGCGGATCGTCGCACCCGTGCTGGCGCTGACGGTGCTCGGCGTGGTCTCGATCCGGTTTCCGCAGATCCTGGGCAATGGGCGGGACGTGGCGCAACTCGCGTTCACCGGGCAGGTCGGCCCGCTGCTGCTGGTGGCGCTGCTGGTGCTGAAGCCGGCCGCGACGATGTTGTGCCTCGGCAGCGGTGCGCCCGGCGGGCTGTTCACGCCCTCGCTCGCCCTGGGCGCCCTGCTGGGCGGCGTGCTCGGCTATGGCTGGGGGCTGGTATGGCCGGCCGACCCGCCGGGGCTGTTCGCGGTGCTCGGGGCGGGCGCGATCCTGGCGGCGACCACGCAGGGACCGATCTCAACCGTGGTGCTGATGATGGAGCTGACGGGACAGGCGCGCGCGGCGATCGTGCCGATGCTGCTGGTGGTGGCGCTCGCGACGCTGGTCGCCCGGACGATCGAGCCCCGCTCGATCTACGACGCGCGGCTGAGCGACGCCGAGGTGGTTAAGCGGCAACGGGAGCGGGATCCGGCGTGAACTCGGCTCCGTCAAGTCTCGTGCCGCACCAGCCGCGGCCCTGCCGGAAAAGCTACACCGTCGTACAGTTCGCTCATGGCGAGCACGATGCCGAGCGCGGGCAGGCCGATGGTGTTGTCCAGGCCGGTGATCTCCCGCTCGGACCAGGTGCCGTCCTGCGCACGCTCGCGTAGCGAGACCTCGGGAGCGTTGGGCTCTATGAGCAGGACGTAGGCGATCCCCGACACGGCCTGGTATTCCGCGACCTTGCCGAAGCTGTCGAAGTCCCGGGTGGTGGGGGACAGGACCTCCGCCACCAAACGCGGGTCGGCAGCCGAGAGGCCATCCGGATCGCGGCGGCCGCGATCGACGCCGGCATCCGGCCGCCGGACTTGCGCCGGGCCGGTGCGCACGCTGCCGTCGCCGGTGAACGGGCGGCAGTCCCGGCCGCGCAGCTTGGCGCGCAACTCCGCGATCAGGTTGACCACGATGTCGTGGTGGACGTTGCGGGCGCCGGCCATCATGCGCAGGGGGAAGCCTGCCACCAGCTCGTGCCGGTCGGGCTGTCCGGCCTGCCAGGCGAAAAACTCGCCGACCGTCCATGGCTGCGGTTCGGGTTGAGGCATCGCGGGCTCCTCGGCCGGACGATGATACGGCGGCGCGGGTGCGGCTTCCAAATGAACCCGAGTGGCATGGTTTTTGGGTGGGCCGGCAGCAGGTGGAGTGAACCATGCCCTACGTCGTCGTGCAGAGTACCGGATCTGGCGGTGTCGTCGCCTGCCTGCGGGCGCGGTGAGGACCTAGCCGGCATGGCCGGGTTCCTGCTGCGCCGGCTGGCGCAGAGCTTGGTGCTGCTGCTCCTGGTCTCGATGATCGGCTTCGCGCTGCTGCATCTGGCGCCGGGCGGGCCACTCGCGCAGTTCGCGCTGACGCCGGGCATGTCGCAGCAGCAGATGGCGTTGATCGCGCATCAGATGGGGCTCGATGCGCCGTTGCCGGTGCAATACCTGCAGTGGCTGCGGCACCTGCTGGCGGGCGATTGGGGACGGTCCTACCGCGACAGCCAGCCGGTGCTGGCGGTGATCGCCTCCCATCTGGGGGCAACGCTGGAGCTGATGGCCAGCGCCACCCTGCTCGCAGTGATCCTGGGCACTTGCGTGGGTGTGCTGGGGGCGATCCGGCGCTACTCGCTGGCCGACTACGCCGCCACCGTCGGTGCGATGATCGGGCTGTCGATCCCGACCTTCTGGTTCGGGCTGGTGGTGATCTACGTGTTCTCCGTCCGGCTGGCGTGGCTGCCGGCTGGCAATATCGCGACGGTGGGGGATAGCGGGTTGCTGGATTATGCCCGCCACCTGATCGAGCCCTGCGTCGTGCTCGCCCTCGTCACCGTCGCGACCTGGAGCCGCTACATGCGCGCCTCGATGCTCGAGGTGATCAACCAGGACTACGTGCGCACCGCACGCGCCAAGGGCCTGCGACGGATGCAGGTTCTGCTGCACCACAGCCTGCGCAATGCCTTGCTGCCGATGATCACGGTGGCCGGGCTGCAGGTGCCGACGCTGCTGAGCGGGGCGCTGGTGACGGAGACAGTGTTCACCTGGCCCGGCATAGGCCGCCTGTTCCTCGATTCGCTCGGCTACCGGGACTACCCCGTGGTGATGGGGCTGCTGATGTTCTCGGCCGTCTTGGTGCTGCTCGGCAGCCTGCTGGCGGACCTGCTCTATGTCGTGGCCGACCCGCGGGTGCGCCTCGCGTGAGTGACCTGGCGCTCCCCGCCATCGCGCTGCCGCCGGCCCGCTCGACCGGCGCCTGGCCGCGCTTCTCACGCCACCGGCTGGCGGTCGCGGGGGTGGCGGCGGTGGTGCTGCTGGTCGCGGCCTGCGCCTTCGGCCCCATGGTGAGCCCGTGGGGGCCGCTGACGATCGACCTGCGCCACCGCTTCCAGGCGCCGCTCGCCGGGCCGCATTGGCTGGGCAGCGACCAGCTGGGGCGGGACATGCTGGTGCGGTTGCTGATGGCGGGGCGCATCTCGCTGACGGTCGGCTTCGTCGCGATGGGGATCAGCACCACGGTCGGCGTGGCGGTCGGCCTGCTCGCCGGGTTCTACCGCGGCTGGATCGGCGGCACGCTGATGCGCTTCGTGGACGCCGTGCTGTGCTTCCCCTCAATCTTCCTGCTGCTCACCTTGGCCGCGCTGATCAGCCCGAGCCTGGCCACCATCACCCTGATCATCGCGCTGACGGCGTGGATGGAGGTGGCGCGCGTGGTGCAAGGCCAGGTGATCGCGCTGCGCGAGCGGGATTTCGCAGTTGCGGCCGAGGCGATCGGCGCCAGCGACGGCATGATCATGCTGCGGGAGCTGCTGCCCAACATCATGGCGCCGATCATCGTGGCGGCGACGCTGAACGTGGCCCG
>CAXSEK010000151.1:0-7164 GCA_964235625.1 uncultured Acetobacteraceae bacterium | reverse complement strand
GCCTGGCCGCGGCGCAGGCGGGGGAGCAGCCGGAGACGGTGGTGGCCATCACCGGCACCAACGGCAAGACCAGCACCGCCGACTTCCTGCGCCAGCTCGCTCCCGCCCCCGCCGCCAGCCTGGGCACGCTGGGCGTGGTGGCACCGGGCCACCCGACCGGCGCCGGGCTGACCACGCCGGACCCGGTGAGCCTCGCGCAAACCATGGCCGCCCTGGCCCGCGAGGGGGTGCGCGTGGCGGCAATGGAAGCGTCTTCCCACGGGTTGGACCAATTCCGGCTGGACGGGGTGCGCCTGGCTGCCGCCGGGTTCACCAACCTGACGCGCGACCATCTGGACTATCACGGCACGATGGAGGCCTATCGCGCGGCCAAGCTGCGGCTGTTTGCCGAACTGCTGCCGGCGGGTGCCCCCGCTTGCGCATCGACGGCGCTGGACGCGGAGACGCTGGCGGCGCTGCGCGGCGTTGCGGCCGCCCGCGGGTTGCGGCTGCGGCTGGTGGGCGAGGAGGGTGACGCCATCCGGCTGCTGCGCGCCGTGCCGCATGCCGGCGGCCAGCACCTCGACCTGCTGGTGGCAGGCGTCCGGCGGACCGTAGAGCTGCCGCTGCCGGGCCGCTTCCAGGCCGATAACGCCCTGCTCGCCGCCGCCTTGGCCGACGCTGTGGGCTTGGCCGGCGCACTGGACCGGTTGCCGGCGCTCGTCGGCGTACGCGGCCGCATGGAGCTGGCAGCGACCCTGCCCAACGGCGCCGCCGCCTACGTGGATTACGCGCACACGCCGGATGCGCTGGAGCGGCTGCTGACCGCCCTGCGCCCGCACACCGCCGGGCGGCTGCACGTCGTCTTCGGCGCCGGGGGCGACCGCGACCGCGGCAAGCGCCCGCTGATGGGCGAGGCCGCCGCCCGTTTCGCCGACCTCGCCGTGGTGACTGACGACAACCCCCGCAGCGAGGACCCGGCTGCGATCCGCGCCGCCATCCTGGCCGCCTGCCCTGGCGCGCGCGAGATCGGCGACCGCGCCGCCGCGATCGCCGCCGCGATGAACGAACTGGCCGCCGGCGACGTGTTGGTGGTGGCAGGCAAGGGGCACGAGAGCGGCCAGACGGTCGCGGGCGTCACCACCCCGTTCGACGACGCGGCCGCGGTTCGGCAGCTGGCGGGTGTGGCGTGATCTGGACCGCGGACGATCTAGGCGCGGCGACCAGTGGGGCCATGCGCACGCTGTTCGGCGCCACCGGCATCTCCATCGACACCCGCACGCTGCAACCCGGCGACCTGTTCGTCGCCCTGCACGGCGAGCACGGGGATGGCCACGCCCACGTCGCCGAGGCGATGGCCAAGGGGGCGGCGGGCGCCATGGTGGAGCATCACCTGCCCGGCGCCACCCTGCTAGTGCACGACACGCTGGACGGGCTGTGGGCGCTCGGCCGCTACGCGCGGGCCCGGTTCCGCGGCAAGATGGTCGCGGTGACCGGCAGCGTCGGCAAGACCACGACCAAGGAGATGCTGCGCAGCATCCTGCAGGCCGAGGGCGCCACCCACGCCGCCCACGCCTCCTACAACAACCAGTGGGGCGTGCCGCTGACCCTCGCGCGCATCCCTACGGGCGCCGAGTTCTGCGTCGCCGAGATCGGCACCAACCACCCCGGCGAGATCGGCCCGCTTTCGCGCCTGGTGCGGCCGGACGTGGCGGTGATCACCGCGGTCGAGGCGGCGCATATCGGCTATTTCGGCAGCCTCGAGGCGATCGCGGACGAGAAGAGTGCCATCGGCGACGGCCTGCCTGCGGACGGGATCGCCATCCTGCCGGCCGACAGCGCCATGCTTGGCCGTCTCGCCCCGCGCGCCGCCCGGATCGACACGTTCGGCATCGCCCAGGTGATCGCCATGCATCCGGACCAGGACGGCACCGACGTCGAGGCGCAGATCGAGGACCGCGAAATCCGGTTCCGGGTCAACGCGCCCGGCCCGCACATGGTCCGCAACGCGCTGGCGGCGCTGACGGCGGCCAACGCGCTCGGCATCGACGGCTCGGCCGCCATCGCCGGGTTCCGCCCGGTCGCCGGGCGCGGGATGCGGCGCGAGCTGGCCGGCGGGATCCGGTTGCTGGACGAGAGCTACAACGCGAACGGCGCCTCCGTGCGGGCGGCGCTGGCGGTTTTGCGGCCGATGCCCGGGCGCCGGGTGGCCGTGTTGGGGGACATGCTGGAACTGGGGGACATGGGGCTGGAGGAGCACGCGGCATTGGCCGGGCCGGTGGCCGACGCGGCCGACCTGGTGTTCGCCTGCGGCACGCTGATGCGGAAGCTGTTCGACGTGTTGCCGCCGGCGCTGCGGGGCGGCCACGCGGCCGACAGTGCCGCCCTTGCCCCGCTGGTGGCCGGTGCCGTGCAGGCGGGGGACGCCGTGCTCGTCAAAGGCAGTCTCGGCAGCCGCATGGCCGTGATCGTCCGCGCCCTGGAAGGCGTGGGCTGACATGCTCCTCCTGCTCACCCGGCCCTACGCGGACCAGTTCGCGCTGTTCAACCTGTTCCGCTACATCACCTTCCGCGCCGGTGCCGCGTGCCTGACGGCGCTGGTAATCGCCTTCGTGCTCGGCCCCATGGTGATCCGCTGGCTGAGATCGGTGCAGCGCGGCGGCCAGCCGATCCGCCTGGACGGGCCGGAGCGCCACCTGATCGAGAAGAAGGGCACGCCCACCATGGGCGGCATGCTGATGCTGATGGCACTCGGCTTCTCCACCCTGGTGTGGGGCAACCTGGCCAACGGCTTCGTGTGGGCGGTGCTGTTCGTGACGTTCGGCTATGGCGGCATCGGCTTCATCGACGACTACCTCAAGCTGTCCCGGCGCAACACCAAAGGCGTGTCCGCCCGCGGCAAGCTGTGGGCGCAGCTGGCGATCGGGCTGGCCGCGGCGGCCTGGATGGTGTGGCTCACGCCCGATCCGCAGAATGTCGGCCTGCCTACCTCATTGACGTTTCCGGTGTTCAAGAACCTGCTGATCCCGTTCAGCTTCGCCTTCCCGCTGGTCGGCATGGTAGTGATGATCGGCGCGTCCAACGCGGTGAACCTGACGGACGGGCTGGACGGGCTGGCGATCGTGCCGACCATCATCGCCTGCGCCGTGTTCGCGCTGATCGCCTACCTGGTAGGCAACCGCAACTTTGCCGACTACCTGCAGCTGCACCCGGTGCCGGGCACCGGCGAGCTGATGGTGTTCCTGGCCGCGCTGATCGGCGCCGGGCTCGGCTTCCTGTGGTTTAACGCGCCCCCTGCCGCCGTGTTCATGGGCGACACCGGCAGCCTCGCCTTGGGCGGCGCGCTGGGGGCGGTGGCGGTGGCGACCAAGCACGAGATCGTTCTGGCGATCGTGGGCGGGCTGTTCGTGGTGGAGACGGTCAGCGTGATCGTGCAGGTCTTCTGGTTCAAGCGCACCGGCCGGCGCGTGTTCCTGATGGCGCCGCTGCACCACCATTTCGAGAAGAAGGGCTGGGCGGAGCCGACGATCGTGATCCGGTTCTGGATCGTCTCGATGATCCTCGCACTCGTCGGTCTGGCGACGTTGAAGATCCGATGACCTTCCCCCCCGCCCTGTTCGCCGGCCGGCGCTTCGCCGTGCTGGGCCTCGGCCGCAACGGGCTGCCCGCCGCGCAGGCGCTCGCCGCGATGGGCGCGCAGGTGACGGCATGGGACGACACCAATCGCCCCCTCCTCCATCCCGCGTTCGAGTTGCGTGACCCGGCGTCCGACATCGCGAGCTACGACGCGCTAATCCTGTCGCCGGGCATCCCGCACCATCTGCCAGTGGCTCACCCGACGGCCGCCGCGGCCATCGCCGCCGGCATTCCCGTGTGGAGCGACGCCGAATTGCTGTATCAAGCAGTTCGCGCCGCCGGGTCGCAGGCGCGGTTCGTCGGCATCACCGGCACCAACGGCAAATCCACTACCACCGCGCTCATCACCCACATCCTCGCCGCCGCCGGCCGGACCGTCGAGGCCGGGGGAAACCTTGGCCCGGCCGCCCTGGCCCTCCCTCTCCTCGACCACAACGGGTTGTACGTCTTGGAAATGTCCTCCTATATGTTGGAGCGAATCGGCCGGTTGCGTTTCGATACGGCAGTGATGCTAAATCTCAGCCCCGATCATCTTGACCGGCATGGCGGCATGGATGGCTACGCTGCCGCGAAGCGCCGCGTGTTCGCCGGGCAAGAGCTTGGCGACCTTGCCGTGGTTGGCACCGACGACGCGCCGAGCCGGGCCATGGCCGCCGACCTGGCCGCCATCACCATCTCCGGCGAGCACGAAGCCGATGTTTGGTCCGACGGCACGATGCTGCGGGACGCGACTGGCCCGATCCTGAAGATGGCCGAGGCGCTCGCGCTGCCCGGCTCGCACAACGCGCAGAATGCCGCTGCCGCCGCCGCCGCCTGCCTGCATCTGGGCCTCAGCCGCCAGCACCTGGCGGAGGGCCTGCGCAGCTTCCCCGGCTTGCCGCACCGGCAGCGCGTGGTGGCGACGGTGCGCGGCATCCCCTACGTAGACGACAGCAAGGCGACCAACGCGGATGCCGCCGCCCGCGCCCTGGCCTGCTACGGCCGCATCGTCTGGATCCTGGGCGGCGTCGCCAAGGAGGGCGGCATTGCCCCGCTCGCCCCGTTCTTCCCGCGCATTACCCATGCGCTGCTGATCGGCCAGGACGGCCCGGCGCTCGCCGCCCAGCTCGGCGGCACCCCGCACGAGGTGGTCGGCACGCTCGAGCAGGCCGTCCCCGCCGCACAGGACGCTGCCCGGCGCACCGGGGCCGAGGTGGTGCTGCTCTCGCCGGCCTGCGCCTCCTTCGACCAGTTCACCGGGTTCGACGCGCGCGGCCGCCGCTTCGCCGAACTGGTCCACACGCTGCTGGAGAGGGCCGCCTGATGCCGCAGCTCTCCCGCGCCGACACGTCCACGCTTGGCCGCTGGTGGTGGTCGGTGGACCGGCTGACGCTGCTGGCCATCGCCGTGCTGATCGGTTTCGGCTACGTCATGATGCTCGCGGCCAGCCCCGCGGTGGCCGAGCGAATCCATGTCGGCCGCGACGCCTTCATCCTCAAGCAGGTCGTCTTCCTCGCGCTCGCGGCGTGCGTGATCGTGGTGGTTTCCCTGCTGTCGCCCAAGGGCGTGCGGCGGCTGGCGATGCTCGGCTGCGTGGTGGCGCTGGCGATGACGGCGATGACGCTGTTCGCCGGGGTGGAAATCAAGGGTGCCCGGCGCTGGATCTCGCTGCCGGGCATGACGATCCAGCCGAGCGAGTTCCTCAAGCCGTGCTTCGCCGTCGTGGCCGCCTGGCTGCTGGCGGAAGGGCGCAAGACCCGCGGCTTCCCCGGCATGGCGATCGCGTTCGCGCTCTACGGGTTGATCCTGCTGCTGCTCAAGAGCCAGCCGGACATCGGCATGCTGGTGGTGGTCACGGCGGTGTTCTTCGCCCAGTTGTTCGTGGCGGGGCTGAACCTGTTCTTCGTCGGCGTGGGCACGGCGGCGTTGGGGGCGGCCGGCGTCGGCGCCTACGCCCTTTTCCCCCACGTGCGCAGCCGGGTCACCCGCTTCCTCGACCCAGCGGCTGGCGACAGCTACCAGGTGAACCGCGCGCTGGAGGCGTTCGGCAACGGCGGCCTGCTGGGCCGCGGGCCCGGCGAGGGCCGGGTGAAGGACGTGCTGCCGGACGCGCACGCCGATTTCGTGTTCGCCGTGATGGGCGAGGAGTTCGGCATGATCGTCTGCGTGCTGGTGCTGTGCCTGTTCGCCTTCATCGTCATGCGCGGCCTGCTGCGGCTGCTGGCGGAGCACGACGAGTTCGTCATCCTCGCCTCCTGCGGCCTGGTGGCGAGCTTCGGCTTGCAGGCCTTTGTGAACATGGCCAGCACGCTGCATCTGATTCCAACCAAGGGCATGACGCTGCCGTTCGTGAGTTATGGCGGCTCCTCCGTTATCGCGGTGGCGCTAGGCATGGGCATGCTGCTCGCCCTCACCCGCCGCCGCTCCCGCCTGCACGGGGACGAGGCATGAGGGGCCCGGCGGTGCGGCCGATCGTGATCGCGGCGGGCGGGACGGGGGGGCACTTCTTCCCGGCCGAGGCGCTGGCGACGGAGCTGGTGGCACGCGGCCACCGGGTCGCACTGATGACGGATGCGCGGGCGGCGGCCCGGCTACCGGAGAGTTTTACGGGCCGCGAGGTGTTCGTGCTGCGCGGGGCGGGCGTGGCTGGCCGTGGGCTGCGGCGCGGGCTGGGCGCAGCGGCGCGGCTGGCCGCCGGCACGGCCCAGGCCCGGTTGATCCTCAGCCGCCTGGATGCTGCCGCCGTCGTCGGCTTTGGCGGCTACCCGAGCGTGCCGCCCGTGCTGGCGACGACGCTGATGCGCAATGCGCCGCCGGTGGTGTTGCACGAGCAGAACGCCGTGCTCGGCCGTGCCAACCGCCTGCTCGCCCGACGGGCCACGGCGCTCGCGCTGTCGTTCGAGCACACGGCGCGGGTGCCTGCCGCAATCCGGACGACGGTGACCGGCAACCCGGTGCGTCCAGGCTTCCTGCTCCCTCTCCCGTCCTTCACGGGAGAGGGCTCGATGCTGAACCTCCTCGTCCTCGGCGGCTCCCTCGGTGCGCGCGTGTTCAGCGACGCCGTGCCCGCTGCCCTCGCGGCACTGCCGATCCAGCAGCGCAGCCGCCTCGTCGTCACCCAGCAGTGCCGCGCAGAGGACATGGCGCGCGCAGGCAAGGCCTACGCCGACGCCGGCATCGCCGCCGAACTGTCGCCGTTCTTTACCGACATTCCGGCCCGGCTGGCCGCCGCCTCGCTGGTGATCGCGCGGGCCGGCGCGTCCACCGTGGCCGAACTCGCCGTGGCGGGGCGCCCCGCCATCCTGGTGCCGCTGCCCGGCGCCATCGACGACCACCAGACCGCCAATGCCCGCGCCCTGTCCGCCGCCGGCGGCGCCTGGGTATTGCCGCAAACCGAGATCAACACCTTGCGCGACCGTATCGCCTCCCTGTTCGCCTGCCCGGATATGCTGCTGCACGCCGGGACCGCCGCCCGCAGCTTCGCCCGGCCAGACGCCGCCGCGCGCTTGGCGAATCTGGTGCTCGCCCATGCGCGGGTGGCGGCATGAGGGCCCTTCCGCTCGGCATCGG
>CAXSEK010000150.1:0-7187 GCA_964235625.1 uncultured Acetobacteraceae bacterium | reverse complement strand
GGGCCGGAGCCGAGCAGGAAATCGACGTATTCGTTGCCGCTGACGTCCCAGCCCCGGCCCGCGCGGCCCTCGCGAATCACGGTGTCGCTGGCCATATTGCCGAAATTGCCGCCGGGCAGCACGCGGCGCGCCAGCTCCGCCAGAGTGGTCTGCTTGTCGCTCGTCACATGGCCCATCGTCGTTGCTCCGCTGCTGCTTGTGCAGGGTGCAGCGGTGGGGGGCTGGGTTCAAGGGTTTGGCGGATGATGCTCCGTCCACGTGCATCCAATGACCGTGGGATCCCGAGACGAAGCCGTCATTTCCAGACAGTCATCAGGAGTCCTCCGGACACGATGAGGACTCCACCCGCAATGATGGGTGCACCGGGGGTCACGTTGAAGAAGAAGAAGTTTATGGCCTGCGCCGCAACGAAGAAGATGGCGACATAGACGCCCAGCAAGCGACCGAAGTCCCAACTCGGCGTGTTCACCAACAGGCCGTAAGCGAACAAGTTGGCCGCCCCCAATCCCAGGTAAGCAATGCGGTGAAGGATACCTTGCGGCGGCATTCCGCGGCGGACGAGCGCATCGCCGCCTGCCTCCAGCAAGGCGGCGAGTGCCAGGAGAGTGACTGCGATACTATTCGACATTGACGTTCGACCAGATGCTGGCGTGGACTGCCTATCCTCCACGCCAGGCAGACGCCGACCCTAGTACTTCAGGATGACATCGGTTGCGAAGGTCTCCTGGTTGGCAGACCTGCCGTTGTTGTAGGCTTTTGCGTTATACGAATGCTCGTATCTTACCTCTGGCCTGACGAGGATATCGTCCGAGAACCAGTGGTTGTATCCTATGGTGTGCTCGCTGTAGATCGTCTGAAAGCCGGTACGCTGACCTTTCTCGTCGTTGAAGACCTCATTCCGCAATCCGATGAAGTCATGGTTGTCGAACTCGTAGTTGAGGTAGTTCAGGACCGCGTACTCATCCGAGAAGCATCGCGTCCCGGTTCTGCAGGTTGCGCCGAAGGGACCATTACGGCCAAATCCCGTATTGCTACCGGTCACTGGTGTCTTGTTCTGATACATGTACCAGGCCTCGGCCGCCATATGGAAGCCCGAGTTGCCGAATTTATGATACCATGTCGTGTAGAAGCTCTGCAGGTTATTGTAGCTGAACTTACCATCGTTCAGGCTGTTGATGCCGACGTAGAAGTTGTCGAGATTGCTTGGCGTCGAGTAGCGAAGCATCAACGTCAGTGTCGGCTGCGCGGACTTCACCAAAGGTGACGTATCGTTGCCCGCCGAAACGCCATATTGAATGATCCACTGGCCTTTCGGGTCGAGCATCGTGGATGCGACGAGACCGGTTTGCGTGAATGGGTCATACGTATAGAGCAGCGAGTGACTGTAGAAGTAGTTGTTCGGGGCAAGCTGAGCCTCAATGTCGGGGAGGGAGATATAGCGGCCGATACGGAAGTTTGTTCCATACCCGATGTTGGGCACGTAGAGATCGAAGTAAGCCATCGGTAGGTCAAAGCCGTATTGATGGTTTCGATTCAAATACTGATCTGAGTTGTAGCCGTTTGCTACCGTGTAGCGGTAGTCCGTTCCGTACAACGCGGTGACGCGAAATCCCCAGTCGATATGATCCCGTTGATTTTCATCCGGTGTCCGCTCGACATACAGGGTGTTCTGGTTTGCCTGTATGTTGTTGGGATTGAAGTCGTAGGCGGCTGGAAAGTTGCCATTCTTGCCGTAGGAAGAACTGAGGTTCGCCCCCGCCTCCGTCCAGCCGTATATGGACACCCTGCTGTTTTCGAGCGCCGTCCCGACGTCGGTCCCGTGGAGCCCCTTCATGAGCGGTGTCACGGGCAAGGCGTTGTCGGTGCCAAGCACGGGAGTGCCGCCATAGCCCCATTCGGCGCTCGGGAAAGGTGGAGAGTCGAGCGGAGCGGGTGGTATCCGGCGCGGAGAAGCCGGCGATGCGGGGACGTTCGGCGGTGGGAACAAGTCGTCGTAATAGGCCTGGAAGAACCTATCGAAGAAGTTCCCACTGGCCGGCGGAGTGGCCGTCGAAGTGGCGACAGCGCCCGGTTGGGTTGGGTTGACGTCCGCGGCTTGACCGCTGGAGCCGAAAAGGTAGCTGGAAGCGAAGAAGCTTGCCGAGACGAGTAGCATAGCTCTCGTTGCCCGGAGCCGAGGCACGTCGCCTCGCTCCACGCGCGGCACGGTAGCAATGTCCTTGTTGATCATCCTACAAACATCCGAGTGCGTTACGTCGGTCGTCATGCTTCGACCCCGCATAAAGATTCGATGTTGCTCGGACCGCCCTGTGGCTTTTCGCTGTGTCCGTGTTGCGTGCTGGCAACAGATCGGGCTGACGGAACGTCGCCGTCTGCGAGCGGAACGCCGCCGCTTCGCGTGGGCCGCGATCGAGCCGGCGCAGGGCGGGACGACCGCTGCCCGGGCACCTGGCGCCGACGTGGACGTGGACGTGGACGTGGACGTGGACGTGGACGTGCGGGACTTGCCGGGGCGGGGTATCCTCGGCAACTCCCACATGCTGATGATGGAGTGCAACAGCGCCGAGATCGCGCTTCTCATCCATGATTGGCTGCGGACGCGGTTGCCGTGAGCCCTTGGAAGGACCTGAACCATGCCTGATGCGATCCCCATGGAACGCCAAGTGATCCGCAAGCTGGCGCTGCGGCTGATGCCCTTCGTCACCGTCGGCTATTTCCTGGCGTCGCTCGACCGGGTGAATGTCGGCTTCGCGGCGTTGCAGATGAACGAGGATATCGGGCTCAGCAAAGCCGCCTTCGGCTTCGGCGCCGGGCTGTTCTTCGTTGCCTACTGCCTGTTCGCCGTGCCCTGCAACATGATGATGGTGCGGATCGGGGCGCGGCGCTGGCTGTCCCTGGTGATGATCGCCTGGGGCGTGATCTCGGCCAGCATGGTGTTCGTGACGGGGCCATATTCCTTCTACGGGCTGCGCTTCCTGCTCGGCATCGCGGAGGCGGGGTTCTTCCCCGGCGTGATCTACTTCCTCACGCTGTGGTTCCCGGCGCAGCACCGCAGCCGCATGGTGGCGATCCTGATGATGGCGCTGCCGGTGAGCAGCGTGCTCGGCTCGCCGCTCTCCGCCTCGCTGCTGCTCACCGATGGCTGGCTGGGGATGCGCGGCTGGCACTGGCTGTTCATCATGGAGGGGCTGCCGGCCGTGCTGATGGGCATCGCCTGCGCGCTGGTGCTGCCCCGCTCGATCCGCACCGCCCGCTTCCTGGATGATGGGCAGAAGACCTGGCTGGAGGCCGAAATCGCCGGCAAGCCGCAGGAGGGCACGATTGCCGGGTCGCTGTCGTTCTGGCAGGTGATGGGCAACAAATACGTGCTGCTGCTGACGCTGGTTTATATCGGTGGCACCTCCGTCACCAACGCGCTGGCACTGTGGCAGCCGCAGATCATCAAGGCCTACAACCTGACCACGATGCAGGTCGGCTTCCTGAACTCGGTGCCCTTCGCCCTCGCCAGCGTCGCGATGTACCTGTGGGCCTCGCACTCGGACCGCACGGGTGAGCGCACCTTGCACACGGCGCTACCACTTGGCCTCGCGACGCTCGGGCTGGTCTGCACGATGCTGGTGCACTCGCTGGCGCCGATGATCGTGGTGCTCTGCGTCGTCATCTCGGCGGCCTCGATGATCAAGGGGCCGTTCTGGGCGCTGGCGACGGAAATGCTGCCGGTGAGCATCTCCGCGCTGGCGATCGGGCAGATTAACGCGCTGAACAACCTCCTCGTGTTCGGCGCCACCTGGGCGATCGGTGAGATCCGGGAGAAAACCGGCAGCTTTACCTTCGCGATGCTTCCCTTCGTCGCCGTGTGCGCCGTCGCTGGGCTGGTGGCGTTGTGGATCGGCCGGGCGCGGCTGCGGGGCGGCTCGGGGCTGGCGCTCACCAGGGCGCGCATGGGGACGGCGGACTGACGCCGCGTGGCGCCGGGGCGGCTGCCGTTATGGGGCGGGGTGGAGTGCAGCAACGTGCGCATCGGCGACACCTGGCGCGACCAGGTGCGCGAGACGGGGCACCAGGAGCGCGGCCCGGCCGACATCGAGCGCCTGGCCGGGCTGGGCCTGCGCACCGTGCGCTACCCGCTGGTGTGGGAACGCAACAGGCCGGGCGTGCCGTCGGACCGGGCCTGGCACGACCGGCAGATGGCGGCGCTGCAGGACCACGGGATCGCCGTGATCGCGGGCCTGGTGCATCACGGCGCCGGGCCGTCCGGCACGAGCCTGCTCGACCCGGCGTTCGGGGAGAAGCTCGCCGGGCACGCCGCCCTAATGGCCGGCCGCTATCCCTGGGTTGAAATGTGGACCCCGGTGAACGAGCCGCTGACCACGGCGCGCTTCGCCTGCCTGTATGGCCACTGGCACCCGCACGCCCATGACGAGGGGATGTTCCTGCGCGCCGTGGCGAACCAGTGCCGGGCCGTGCTGCTGGCGGTGCGCGCCATCCGCGCGGTTCGCCCGGATGCGCGGTTCATGTGCACGGAGGATATCGGGCGGATCTTCGCCACCCCGCCGCTCGCGCACCAGGCCGCCTACGAGAATGACCGGCGCTGGCTCAGCCTCGACCTGCTGTGCGGCACCGTGTCACGGGCGCATCCCTGGCGCGGCCACCTGGAAGCGCACGGCATCCCGGCGGCCGACTTGGACGAGCTGGCCACGGGCGAGGCGGCGCCGGACCTGGTCGGCGTCAACCACTACGCCACCAGCGACCGCTTCCTCGACGACCGGGTCGAGCTCTATCCGGGGTCCGCGCCAGGCGGCAATGGCGAGCGGCGCTATGTCGATACCGAGGCCGCGCGCATCGACCTCGCAGCCGATACTACCGGCTGGGCGCCCAGGTTGCGGGAGGTGTGGGCCCGCTACCGGCGGCCCATCGTGCTGAGCGAGGTGCATCTCGGCTGCGACGACCCCGAGGAGTCGGTCCGGTGGCTGATGGAGGCCTGGGCGGCGGCGCTGACGGTGCGGGACGAGGGCGCCGATATCCGCGCGGTCACCGCCTGGTCGCTGTTCGGCTCGATGGACTGGGACAGCATGCTGGCGGAGCACCGCGGCCGCTTGGAGGGGGGGGCGATTGACTTTGCGTCCGAGCCGCCGCGCGAAACCCAGCTCGCCGCGGCGATCCGGGCCCTGGCACGCGAGGGCACGTTCCATCACGACCTGCTGGAACGGCCCGGCTGGTGGCGGCGGGACGACCGCCTGTTGCGCCTGCCGGACGGCGCGTCCCTCCCAGGTTGACGGTCCGCCCGCAACCGGCGCCCCGCAAGAGCCGGCTCGGCGCCCTGCGGACGCTGCCGGCCTTCGTCACCCTGCTCTGGCGCACCAGCAAACCCCTCACGGCGGCCTCGTTGGCCTTGCGCCTGGCCCGGGCGGGGTTGCCGATCGCGACGTTGCTGGTAGCGAAGCTGATCATCGACGAAGTCGTGCGGCTCGGCGCTCATCCGGCGCCCTTGCGGCCCTGGACGGACATGCTCGGCAGCCGCCTGGCCGCGCTGCTGGCGGTCGAACTGCTGCTCGCGTTGCTGGCGGATGCGCTCGGCCGCGGCGTCACCCTGGTCGATTCGCTGCTGTCGGACCGGTTCAGCGACGCGACCAGCCTGCGACTGATGCACCACGCGGCCACGCTGGACCTGCAGGATTTCGAGGACAGCGACATCCAAGACCAGCTCGACCGCGCCCGGCGGCAGGCCAGCGGACGCACCGGACTGATCAGCCAGCTGTTCGGCCTGGCACAGGACAGCGTGACCCTGGCGGGCTTCGCCGCCGGCATCGCCGCCTACGCCCCGTGGCTGATCGCGCTGCTCGCCGCCGCCTTGGTGCCCGCCTTCCTGGGCGAGCTGCGGTTCAACGCCGAGAGCTACGCCCTGAATGCCCACCGCACGGCGGAGCGGCGGGAGCTGGACTACCTGCGCCAGACCGGTGCCAGCACCGGCACGGCCAAGGAGGTCAAGCTGTTCGGCCTGCACGGCTTCCTAATCGAGCGCTACCGCACCCTGTCCGCGGTCATCCGGCAGGAGAACGCGATGTTTGCCCGGCGCCGCGCGGGTGCCGGGGCCGGATTGGCCGCGTTGGGCACGCTCGGCTACTACGCCGCCTACGCGTATCTCGCCTGGCGCACCGCGAGTGGCGGGCTGACGGTGGGGGACCTCACCTTCCTGGCCGCCTCGTTCCTGCGGTTGCGCGGGTTGCTGGCGGGGTTGCTGAGCGGGGTCTCGACGCTGGCCAGCCAGGCACTCTACTTGCAGGATTTGTTCGGCTTCCTGGAGGTGCGCCCGGCCATCACCTCCCCGCCGGGCGGCCTGCCGTTCCCCGCCACGATCACGGCCGGGTTGGTGTTCGAGGATGTCGGCTTCCGCTATCCGGACGCGGCACGCTGGGCGGTGCGCCACCTCAGCTTCGACGTGGCGGCCGGCCAGGTCGTGGCCCTGGTGGGGGAGAACGGCGCGGGCAAGACCACGCTCGTGAAGCTGCTGACCCGGCTGTACGATCCGGTCGAAGGCCGCATCCTGTTCAACGGCCACGATCTGCGCGCCTACGACCTGGACGGGCTGCGGGCCGGCATCGGCGTCATCTTTCAGGACTTCGTGCGTTACGATTTCAGCGCCGGCGACAACATCGCCGTGGGCCGGATCGCCCAGCGTGCGGACCGCCCCCGGATCGAGGAAGCCGCCCGCCTGGGCCGGGCCGACGAGGTCGTGCGCCGTTTGCATCACGGCTACGACCAGATGGTCGGGCGGCGCTTCCCCGGCGGCGTGGATCTGTCGGGCGGGGAATGGCAGAAAATGGCCATCGCGCGGGCCTACATGCGGGACGCGGCGCTGCTGGTGCTGGACGAACCGACCGCGGCGTTGGATGCCCGCGCGGAGTTCGAGGTTTTCGAGCGGTTCAAGTCGCTCAGCGCCGGCCGCACCGCGGTGCTGATCTCCCACCGTTTCTCCAGCGTGCGTATGGCGGACCGCATCGTGGTGATCGCCGATGGGCACGTGGCCGAGGCGGGCACCCATGCGGAGTTGTTGGCGCTGGGCGGCCGGTATGCCGCGCTGTTCGAATTGCAGGCTGCTGGGTACCGGTAGGGTGAGGAGAAAAGTCCCCCTTTCCTTGTGGGAGGAGAGAAGAGATGCGGCTATCGGGATATGCGCATGGGTGGTC
>CAXSEK010000149.1:0-7216 GCA_964235625.1 uncultured Acetobacteraceae bacterium | reverse complement strand
TCCTGGACGAGCCGACCAACCATTTGGACATCGACGCGCGGGAGGCGCTGGTGCGCGCGCTGGCCGAGTTCAGCGGCGCCGTGCTGCTGATCACGCACGACCCCAACTTGGTGGAGCTGGTGGCGGACCGGCTGTGGCTGGTGGCGGACGGCACCGCCAAGCCGTACGACGGCGACCTGGACGACTATCGCGGCCTACTGGCGGAGCGCGCCCGCCCTGCCCGCACGGAGGCGCCAACCCGCAAGGATGACCGCCGGGCCAAGGCGGAGGCGCGGGTGCAGACGGCACCGCTGCGCAAGCAGGCCCGCGATGCCGAAGCCGCACTCGCCAAGCTGGCCACGGAACGCGTGGCGCTGGAGAAGTGCCTGGCCGACCCGGCGATTTACGCCCCCGTCCGCAAGGCCGACGTCACGGCCGCCAATACTCGCCTGGCGGCGATCGCGCGGGAGGTGGAGTTGGCCGAGATGGCATGGCTGGAGGCGGAGGAGGCGCTAGCGGAGGCATGAGTGCGCTGGATTTGCGCGTGCCCCCTCTCCCCCGGCCCGCTCCCACAAGGGTAGGGGGAGAAGGAGTCAGACCAGCCGAACGACGTCCGCCCAGTACGCGCCCCAATCGTCGTTCGCCCAGGCCGACCCCTCGTAGATCGCCTGGGCGAAGCAGAGGGCGGCGGCGCCGTTTGTGCGGCGGAGATAGCGGGCCATCGCGGCCGGTGACAGCGGCAGCTCGGCCGCGATTAGGGCGGAGGGCACACTAGCCGCCGACTGGAACACCGCTGGTTGCATCATCGTCTGCCCTCCTCGCGTCACGACGGGAGTAGGCACGTACACTGTGTCAGGGCTGTGTCAGGGCTGTGTCAGGAGACCGGTTATCTGCATCAGAGCGTGACAGCAGGCGCTGCCCGGTGCGGACGCTACTGCTCCAGCGAGACCGAGCCGTCGCGGGCGAAGCTGTAATTGCCGGACTGGTGCGGGAAATGCTGCAGGATCGTGTCCCGCAGGTAATCCACGCGCACGTTGATTGCCGCCGGGTCGAGGTTGGCAAAGGCCGGCAACACGTGAACGTCCGCCACCTGACCGCCGCCGAGGTCGATCGAGATGGTGAAGCCGCTGCCGCTGCGGGCCATCCGCCAGCGCGTCCCCTGCCCGGTCACGGTCGGGAAGCGCGGCAGCGCCGCCGGGTCGGGGGTGACGGGCGGGGCGACTACCGGTGCCACGACGGGCGGCGGCGGAGCGGGCGGTGTAACGACGGGTGCAGCGACGACGGGCGGCGTGGCGGGCAGAGCGGCGGTGGTGGCGTCCTGGGCCGGCGGCGTCGGGCCTCCGCTGCGCAGCCGCTGCATCACCGCGTCCAGGTCGGTCGGGGTAGGCGAGGGTCCGGCCACAGTTGCGGGAACGGGCTGCGGAACGGGTGCGGAGGCGTCGTGGATGGTGAAGCTGGTCGCCGGCTGGCTGTCACCGTTGGCTAGGATCCGCGGGTCGGGCCGGGGGCCGCGCGTAATCGGCAGCATGATAAATACCAGCGCCACCAGCACGGCGGCGCCGATGGCCATCAAGGCATATCTCAGCATGTGCGGTCAGATCTCATGCCGGGGATGTAATCGACCCTGGCTTGGCAGAAAAGCGCCGATTCAGCCTTTCTTCTGCCAGCCCCGCTCGCCCTGCTGCCAATAGGTTAGCTGGTGCCCCGCCTGCTTGGCCGCGGCCCAGCGCTGGCGGGCGGCGGCCACCGCATCCGGGTCGCCGCCGTCGAACAGGTCGAACACGCGCTCCCACGTGCCCGCGTCCGCATCCGTGCCATCCATCCGGAACAGGTAGCGGGCGCCGTTCGGGGCCTCGGGCGCCAGCGCGAGCCAGATCGGCTGCAGCTCCGCCTCCCCGGTCCGGGCCGAGCCGTGCGGCAGCCAGTCCGGGTCGTTGCTCGCCCACAGCGCGTCGCTCAACACTTTTAGCCGCGCCTCGCTGCCGCACAGCACGGCCGCGCGCTGCCCGGTGGCCAGGGTGCGGCCGAGCAGCTTGGGCAAGGCCTGCTCCGCCGTGGTGCGGGTGAGGTGGTAGAAGCCGATCTCACTCACCGGTACGGATCCTCCGCGCGTTACGGCGCTGGCAGGGCGCTCTCGTAATGCTCGGCCACCAGGCGGTCGATCAGCCGCACGCCGTATGCGGTAGCGCCCTTCGGAATGGTGGGCGAGTCCTTGCTGCTCCAGGCGGTCCCGGCGATGTCCAGATGCGCCCAGGGCACGCCGTTGGTGAAGCGCTGCAGGAAACAGGCGGCAGAGATCGAGCCGCCGGGCCGGCCGCCGACGTTCTTCATGTCGGCGATCTCGCTCTTCAGCATCTTGTCGTAGGCCTCGCCCAACGGCATGCGCCACAGCGTCTCGCCCCACGCGGTGCCGGTGGCCAGCAGCTTGGCCGCCAAGTCGTCGTCATTGCTGAACAGCCCGGCATGCTCGTGGCCGAGGGCGACGATGATGCCGCCGGTCAGCGTCGCCAAATCCACCATGAACGCCGGCTGGAACCGCTCCTGGCAGTACCACATCACATCACCCAGCACGAGGCGGCCCTCGGCGTCGGTGTTGATGATCTCCACCGTCTGGCCCGAATAGCTGGTGACCACGTCGCCCGGGCGCTGGGCGGTGCTGCTGGGCATGTTCTCCACCAGGCCAACCAGGCCCACCACGTCCACCTTGGCGCGCCGTCCGGCCAGTGCGGCCATGGCGCCGATCACGGCCCCGGCGCCGGCCATGTCCCATTTCATATCCTCCATGCCGCCGGCCGACTTGATGGAAATGCCGCCAGTGTCGAAGGTGACGCCCTTGCCGATGAAGGCGAGCGGCTTGGCAACCGGGCCCTTCGATGCGCCCTTCCTGCCGCGGCCCTTGCCGCCCGCCCCGGAGGCGCCGTTCCAGCGCATTATCACCATCCGCGGCTCGGTGGCGCTGCCGAGCGAGACGCCCATCAGCATGCCGAAGCCGAGCTTGTCCATCTCCTTCGGCCCGAACACCTCCACCTTCACGCCCAATTCCTCGAGGGCGAGGCAGCGGTCCGCCATCTCCTCCGGGAACAGCACGTTGGGCGGCTCGCTCACCAGGTCCCGCGCGAGCGCCACGCCGTTGGCGACAGCCTCCATCGGTCCGTAGGCGGTGGCGGTGGCGGCCGGGTCGGCGCAGATGATGGAGAGCTCGGCGAGCTTCGGCTTGTCCTCCGGCTTCTCCTTGGTGCGGTACTTGTCGAATCGGTAGGAGCGCAGCACGGCGCCCATGGCGGCGGCGGCGGCGTGCTCGGGGGCGAGGTCCCCGGTCACGATCGCGGCCTCCGCCTCGCCGGCCAGGTGCATCGAAGCGGTGCCGCCAGCCTCCTCCACGATGTAGGGCGTCAGCTCCTCCGGCTTGCCCAGGCCGACCGCGACCACGCGCGTCAGCCCGGCGCCCGGCGCCAGCACGGTGCAGGCGCTGCCCTTCTTGCCGGTGAACTTGGCCGCGGCGAAAGCCCGCATCAGCGCGCCACCGCACGCCTCGTCCAGTGCCGCCGCCAGCCCGGCTGGGGCCGCCCCTTCCGGCACCAGCAGCGCGAGCGCCCCCGCTGCGGGCAAGGCGGCGCGGGCGAATTCGATGGACAGCATGGAGGGAGCCTTGGATGTGTGGAGAGGGACGGTTGTAGCAGTGCGGGGCGCGTTGGCTAGTTGTGGCTTGGACGGTCGGACTCGAGTATGGAGGGGCGACGATGAGCGCGCACGAGCAACGCAACGAACCGATCGGGTATGACCAGGATTTCTATGCCTGGACTGCCGAGCAGGCCGCTCTCCTGCGCAGCGGGCGCGTGTCCGAACTGGATTTGACGCACCGGGCCGCGGAGGTCGAAACCCTGGGCGGCGCCGAGCAACGTGAGCTGGTGAACCAGCTATCGGTCCTCCTCCTTCATCTCCTCAAATGGGCCTTCCAGCCAGAGCGCCGGAGCACGAGTTGGCGCCTGACCATCGAAGAGCAGCGGCGGCAGATCGCGCGGCATCTGAAGCGCAATCCCAGCCTGAAGTCGTGGCAGGACCAAGCGATCGCTGATGGGTATGGCGACACCATCATCCGTGCCGAATACGAGACCGGCTTGCCCCGTGACATGTTTCCTTGGTCGTGCCCCTACACGCTCGACGAGATGCTCGACGACACGGTCTGGCCCGAACCGCGTGAGCCCGATGACCGAACCCGACCTGCTTGAACTCGCCGCCGACCTCGCCCGCCAGGCCGCTTCGGTTATCCTCGCGATCCGGGCCCGCGGCTTCGAGACGTTGCACAAGGACGACCACAGCCCCGTAACGGAGGCCGACCACCAGGCGGAGGCGCTGATCACCGTTGGGCTGCGGGCAGCCACGCCAGAAATTCAGGTGATTGCCGAGGAGGAATCGGCCGCCGGCCGTATCCATGACCCGGCGGCGAATTACTGGCTGGTGGACCCGCTGGACGGCACGCGGGAGTTTGCGGCCGGGCATGACGAGTTCACCGTCAACATCGGCCTCGTGCGCCACGGCAAGCCCGTGCTGGGCGTGGTCGGCGTGCCGGCCCTTGGCGAGCTGTTCGGCGGCATCGTGGGCCAGGGTGCCTGGAAGCGCACCGCCGCCGGGCAGCAGCCGATCGCCGCCCGGGTTCCGCCGGCCGAGGGGCTGACGGTGCTCGCCTCCCGCCATTACGCCAATGACGAGCGGCTCGGCGCCTACCTCGCCGAGCGTCCGGTAGCGGCGGTGAAGAACTACGGCTCCGCGCTGAAGATCGCCCGCGTTGCGGAGGGGATGGCGGACCTCTACCCGCGCTTCGGCCGCACCATGGAGTGGGACACCGCCGGGCCGCAGGCGGTGCTGGAGGCGGCGGGTGGCCGGGTGCTGGACACGGACGGCAAGCCGCTCGGCTACGGCAAGCCGGGGTGGGACAACCCGCACTTCATCTGCTTCGGCCGTTGACGCGGCGGCTCTGGCCGGGCGACGCCGAAGCGGCGTCCCTGCTCCTCGCCGGGCGGCTGGTCGCGTTCCCGACGGAGACGGTCTACGGCCTGGGTGCGGACGCCACGTCCAACACCGCGGTCGCCGCCGTCTTCACCGCGAAGGGCCGGCCGCATTTCAACCCGCTGATCTGCCACTATCCGGACGCGGAGGCCGCGTTCCGCCACGTGGTCGCGACGGACATGGCGCGGGCCTTGGCGGCCGCGTTCTGGCCCGGACCGTTGACCCTGGTGTTGGAACGCCGGATCACCTGCCCAGTCGCGCTGCTGGCCGGCGCCGGGCTGGACACGCTGGCGGTGCGCGTGCCGGCGCATCCGGTGGCGCTGGCCCTGCTGCACGCCGTTGGGCGGCCGGTTGCGGCGCCCTCCGCCAACCGCTCGGGCGGGGTGTCGCCCACCACAGCGGACCACGTGCTGGACGGGTTGGATGGGCGGATCGCGGCGGTGGTGGATGGCGGGGCGTGCCGGGTCGGCGTCGAGTCGACGGTGCTGGACCTGTCCGGCCCTGCCCCCTTTCTGCTGCGCCCCGGCGGTGTGCCGGTGGGGGCGATCGAGGCGGTGGCCGGCGCCGTTGGCCGCGGCATCACTCCCGCCGAGGCCGAGGTAACCCGGACTTTGCGTTCTCCCGGGCTGCTGGTGTCGCACTACGCCCCTGGCCTTCCCGTCCGCCTGCACGCGGCGTCGGTGGCGGCGGACGAAGCGCTGCTGGCGTTCGGCCCGGCTTTGCCCGGCGCCGGGCTGGTATTCGACCTCAGTCCGGCGAGCGATGCGACGGAGGCGGCCGCCCATCTGTTCGAAGGCCTGCGCTGGCTGGACCGCGAGGGCACGCGGCTCGGCCTGCGCGGCATCGCGGCGATGGCCGTGCCGGACGAGGGCTTGGGTGCGGCGATCAACGACCGGCTGCAACGGGCGGCAGCGCCGCGGTGACATTTGCACAGCGCTCCCATCTTCCCCCTCTCCCTCTTCTGGGAGAGGGTCGGGGTGAGGGAGCTTGGGATCCCGTGACATGCTCGATCAGCGTGCGTAACCGACCCTCACCCCAACCCGCTCCCGTGAAGGACGAGAGAGGGAGTCGGCTCCGGTCATGACCGCCTACGACACCATCGTCATCGGTGCCGGTGCCGCTGGCCTGATGTGCGCGGCGACTGCCGGGCAGCGGGGCCGGCGCGTGCTGCTGCTCGACCATGCCACCGAACCGGGGCGCAAGATCCTCATCTCCGGCGGCGGGCGGTGCAACTTCACCAACACGGGCACCGCGCCCGACCGGTTCTTCTCCACCAACAGCCATTTTGCCCGTTCCGCCTTGGCGCGCTACACCGCCGAGGATTTCACTACCCTGGTCGCGCGGCACGGGATCGCGAGCCACGAGAAGACGCTGGGACAGCTGTTCTGCGACGGCTCGGCCCGCGCCATCGTCGCCATGCTGCTGAGCGAATGCGAGGCCGGCAGGGTGGACATGCGCCTGAACCACCCAATCACGGGGCTGGCCGGGGGCGAGGGGTTCCGCGTGGACACGGATCGCGGCCCTTTCACCGCGGCGTCCCTGGTGTTGGCGACCGGGGGGCTGTCGATCCCGAAACTCGGCGCCACTGGCTTCACATACGATGCCGCCCGTCAATTCGGCCTGAACCTTACCGACATCCGGCCGGCGCTGGTGCCGCTGGTCGCCAACGACAATGACCTGGCCCTCATGCGTCCGCTCAGCGGCGTTGCCCTGCCGGTGGCGGCGCGCTGCGGCGGCGCGGCGTTCCGGGAAGCGATGCTGTTCACCCATCGCGGCCTGTCCGGCCCGGCGATCCTGCAGGTCTCCTCCGCCTGGCGCGAGGGCCACGCGGTGACGCTCGACCTGCTGCCCGGCACGGACGCCTACGCCGCTTTGCGTGCCGCCAAGGCCGCCCGCCCCCGCGCCACGTTGCGCACCGCCCTGGCAAGCCTGTTGCCGCAGCGCCTGGCCGACGCACTCGCCCCGCGCTGGCCTGGCGGCGAGATGGCCAACCTGCCGGACCGCACCCTGGCGGAGGTGGCCGCCAGCCTCTCCCGCTGGTCCGTCACGCCGGGCGGCACGGAGGGCTACGCGAAGGCCGAAGTCACGCTCGGCGGGGTGGATACGGCGGCGCTGTCCTCCCGCACGATGGAGGCGAAGGCGGTGCCGGGCCTGTTCGTGATCGGCGAGGCGGTGGACGTGACGGGCTGGCTCGGCGGCTACAATTTCCAATGGGCCTGGTCCAGCGGCT
>CAXSEK010000148.1:0-7219 GCA_964235625.1 uncultured Acetobacteraceae bacterium | reverse complement strand
ATGCGGGTATCCACGGCCGCGCAGAACTTCACCCTCCAGCGCGACGCGCTGCTGTCGGCTGGCGTCGCGCCGGAACGGGTTTACGAGGACACCTGCTCCGGCACCGTGACCAGCCGGCCCGGCCTTGCCCGCGGCCTGGACGTGGCGCGGGAGGGCGACGCCCTCGTGATCTGGAAGCTGGACCGGATCGGCCGCTCGCTCAGGCACGTCGTCGAGCTGGTGGACGGCCTGCAGCAGCGGGGCGTCGGCCCCAAGGTGCTCACCGGCGGCATCGACACGACCAGTTCCACGGGCCGGCTGGTGTTCGGCGTCTTCGCCACCCTGGCCGAGTTCGAGCGCGACCTGATCCTGGAGCGCACGATGGCCGGCCTCGCCGCGGCCCGCGCCCGGGGCCGCGCTGGCGGACGGCCGCGGCTGATGACGCGCGCCAAGCTGAGGACGGCCATGACGATGATGGCCGAACGCAGCAACGCCGCCACTGACGTCGCCGAACAGCTCGGCATCTCCGTCAGCACGCTGTACGCCTACGTGGACGGCGAGGGGCAGGCGAAGCCGCGCGCCCGCAAGCTGCTCGGCGCTGCCGGCCGCTGACGCTGCCCCAACATGCCAGTCTCCTTCCTGACCGCCGAGCGGGAGCGGCGGTACGGCCGCTACCCCGGCGAGCCGACGCCCGACCAGCTCGCCCGGCATTCGACCTCGACGACGCTGACCGCGAGCTGGCTAGCTCGAAGCGGTGGGATCACATGCGGCTGGGCTTCGCAGTCCAGCTCGGCACGGTGCGGTTCCTGGGCACCTTCCTCGACGACCCCGCGGCCGTGCCGGCCGGGGTGGCTGCCGACCTGGCGCGGCAGCTCAGCATCGCCGACCCGGGCTGCCTGGCGCAGTACGACGCCGGCCGGGTGCGCTGGCTGCACGCCGCCGAGATCAGGGAGCGCCACGGCTACCGCGAGTTCACCGACTCACTCATGCGCTTCCGCCTGGCCCGCTGGCTGTATGCGCTGTGCTGGACCGGCGCCGACCGTCCGAGCGTGCTGTTCGACCGTGCAACCGCCTGGCCGGTGACGGAAAAGGTCCTGCTGCCGGGAGCATCGGCCCTTGAACGCCTGGTCTCGCGCATCCGCGCCCGCGCCGCGCGGCGGCTGTGGCGCACCTTGGCCCGCGACGTGACCCGAGAGCAGCGCGCGCAGCTTGACGCCCTGCTGCTTGCCGGCGAGGGCGGCCGGCCCAGCCCGCTCGACCGCCTGCGCGACGGCCCATACCTGCGCAGCGGCGCCGAGCTGTTCCGCGCCGTCGCCAGGCTCGACGAGGTGCGGGCGCTGGCCTTAGGCTTTCCCAGCACCGCGCATGTCACGCCAGGCCGGGTGGCGGCGCTGGCGCGCTTCGCCACGGTCACCAAGGCGCGGGCCGTGGCGCGGCTGCCCAAAGAGCGGCGGGCCGCCACCCTGCTCGCCTTCGTGCGGACTCTGGATGCGAGCGCGCAGGACGACGTGCTCGACCTGTTCGACATCGTGGTCGCGGTCCTGTTCGCCGACGCCGCCAAGGTCGGCAAGCGCGCCCGGCTACGGACCATCCGCGACCTCGATGCCGCGGCCCTTCAGCTCTGCCGGGCCAGCGGCGTGCTGATGGACGACACCGTGGAGGACGGGGCCGTGCGGGAGGCGGCCTTCGTCGTGCCGCGCGCGGCATTTGCCGCGGCATTGGAGCAGATTGACGCCATCGTACGGCCGCCGGGCGACCTGTACTTCACCGAGCTGCGCGCCCAATCTGGCAAGCTGCGGTTCCTGCCGGGGCTGCTTCGTTCCGTAAGCTTTGGCGCCATCCCTGCCGGACAGCACACGCTGGACGCCGTGTGCCACCTGCGGGGCATGGACGGCCGCGGCCCGGCGCCGTCTGCGCCGCTCGGCTTCGTGCCAGGTGGCTGGAAACGCCAAGTCAAGGCGCGGGACGGCGGCCTGGACAGCCTGGGCTACCGCCTATGCCTGTTGGACGCCATGCGGTTCGGCATCCGGCGACGCGACCTGTTCGCCGCCCCCAGCCTCCGCTGCGCCGACCCGCGGTTGGGCCTGCTGGCAGGGCCGGCATGGGACTCGGCGCGGCCGGCCATCTGCCGCACCCTTGGCCTCTCGACCGACGCGCCGGCCGAGGTCGCGCGCCCGGCCGCGCGGCTGGATGCCGCCTACCGCGATACGGCGGCGAACCTGCCGGGGAACGCCAGCGTGCAGGTGGACGGCGGCGACTTGGTGCTGTCCGCCCTGGACAAGCTGGAGGAGTCAGCCAGCCTGGTCGCGCTCAAGGTGGCGGTCGCCGCCCGGCTGCCCCGGGTGGACCTGCCGGAGCTGCTTCTGGAGATGCACGCCCGCACCGGGTTCGCAGACGGCTTCACCCACGCCAGCGAGGGCGGCGCACGCGCCGGCGGCGTCGCCACCAGCATTTGTGCCGTGCTGCTAGCCGAAGCATGCAACACCGGGTTCGAGCCGCTGATCCGGGGCGATACCCAGGCGCTGGGCCGCTCGCGGCTGAGCTGGGTGCGCCAGAACTACGTGCGGGCCGAAACGCTGACCCGGGCCAACGCCGCCCTGGTGGCGACGCAGGACCGCATCCCGCTTGCCCGCGCGTGGGGCGGGGGCGACGTGGCCTCCGCCGACGGGCTGCGCTTCGTCGTGCCCGTGCGGACCATCCACTCCGGGCCGAACCCGCGCTACTTCGGTCAGCAGCGCGGGGTCACGTTCTATAACCTGGTGTCCGACCAGTTCACCGGCCTGGGCGGCGTCACCGTCTCCGGCACGCTCCGCGACAGCCTGACCCTGCTCTCGCTCGTGCTGGAGCAGCAAACGGAGTTACAGCCGATCGAGATCATGTCCGACACTGGGGCCTACACGGACACGATCTTCGGGATCTTCCACCTGCTGGGCTTCCAGTTCAGCCCCAGGCTTGCCGACATCGGCGGCACCCGGTTCTGGCGCGTGGACGGCAAGGCTGATTACGGCGCCCTGGACGAGTTGGCCGCCCAGCGCGTCAACACGGCGCTCATCATCCAGCACTGGGAGGACCTGCTGCGCCTGGCCGGCTCCCTCAAGCTCGGCACCGCGCAGGCCGCCGGGCTGATCCGCACCCTGCAAACCAAGGACCGCCCGACCAAGCTGGCCCGGGGACTGGAGGAGCTGGGACGGCTCATCAAGACGCTCTACCTGCTCCGCTTCATTGACGACGCGGCATACCGGCGGCGCATCCTGGTGCAGCTCAACCGCGGCGAGGGCCGCCACCAGCTTGCCCGCACCGTGTTCCACGGCAAGCGCGGCGAACTGCGGCAGCGCTACCGCGAGGGCCAGGAGGACCAGCTCGGCGCCTTGGGCCTGGTGGTGAACGTCATCGTGCTGTGGAACACGATCTACATGGACGCGGCACTGGACCAGCTCCGCGCCGAGGGCTTCGACGTGCGCCCAGAGGGACGTGGCCCGCCTGTCGCCGCTCGGCTTCGAGCACATCAACATGCTCGACCGCTACGTCCCTACCCTGCCGGACGGCATCGCACGCGGCGAACTCAAGGCCCCTGCGCGACCCCCGCCACACCGCGGACGAGGGCTGAATTGCAGTTTTGGTTCCGCTGCTACCGGAACCCCTAGCCGGGCTCTCAAGATCAGTCTCCTCGGCCGTGTCCATGTACCAACACCTCGTTTCTGGCCAGCTGAACCTCGCTATCTGGACGGGCTGACTCGACCACAGAATTTTTCGTGCAGCAGCGCCATCCGGGTGCGTAGATTTACCGTCGGCTATATCGCGCCCGCCAGAGGCGCAGAAACCGCGAGCCAATGTGCCGCGGGTTGGGGGGACTACAGGATGCACTCACGCAGGCGTTGGCTGCACTTTGCGATGCCGTTCGCCGCCTTGGCGCTCGGAACTATGTCGGCACGGGCCCAGACCGCTCCCGCCGTCCAAACCGGCGGCTACGAGCGGCTGACCACGATCGCGATCCCTGGTAAGCCTCTGCTCACCAATGACCTCAGCTTCGTCGACCCCGTGTTTCGGCTCTACTACCTTGCTGATCGCACCAACGCCGGCATAGACGTAGTCGATACCAGAACCAATCGCTTCTTGTTCCGCGTTACCGGCACGCCCGGGGTGAGCACCTTTGTCGGTCAGCTTGCCGACAGCGACCTTTCTGGCCCGAACGGGGTCGCATCCGCAGGCTTCGGCCGGGTCTGGGCCGGCGACGGCGATAGCACCATCAAGATCATCGACATCTTTTCTGGCACCGTACTCAGGACCCTCTCCACTGGCGGCACTGCGCGCGTGGATAGCCTGGCCCTGGATCCAGTCGACCATATCATGCTGGCGGTTAACGACGCCGACTCCCCGCCCTTCATCAGCTTGGTGTCGAGCCGCACCGGGAACGAACGCGTGCTGGCCAGGATCACGTTCGACACCGCCACAAACGGCATCGAGAGCGTGGTGTATAACCCGCGCAACAGGCTGTTCTACGTCAACCTGCCGCAGATCGGGCCGGACCAGAGCATGGGTGGCGTCGCGGTCATCGATCCCGTGGCGGCCAAGGTCATCACAACGTTCCCGGTCACCAACTGTCAGCCGACCGGCTTGGCGCTTGGGCCGCGGCGCAACCTGCTGCTTGGCTGCGCGCAGTCGAACGATGCTTCGCTGACCACCCTGGCGGCTCAGGTGATCGACGATTTCAGCGGTGCTCTGACGGCAACGATCCCGCAGGTCGGCGGGGATGACCAGGCCACCTACGATCCCGGCGCGATGGTCTACTTCCTGGCGGATCGCTATGCCGTGGGCGGCGCGATGCTTGGCATCGTTGACGGCCGGACCAACGCGTTCATCGGCAACGTGCCGATTGGGAAGGGCTCGCACTCCGTCGCGGCGGATCCTTACAACAACCACGCTTTCGTGGCCGAGCCGGCCAGTGCGACCGATTTGGCCTGCCTGAACGGGTGCATTGCCGTCATCGGCAAGCCTACGCGCTAGGCATTGCCCGCGCCAAAGCCGACGTCAGTCGGTCACGTTGGAAAGCAGAAAGCCAGAGGCTATGCCTCTGGACTTCGGCAGAGACAAGGCTGAACTCCAGCAGCTTTTCGTCCACAAACTCGTGTCGAAAGTAGCTTCCGATGCATGCACGTCTTGCCGCCGTTCTCGGTCTCGTCGCTCTCCCCACGGTGGCGCTCGCCCAGCAGGTCACGCCTGCGGCGTCCGCCGTCACGGTGCGCCCGGCCGGGGTAATCGCGCTGCCCGGCATCACCGATGCAACGCCGCTTCGGTCCTTCAATCAGATCTCCGTCAATCCCTTCCTGGAGATCGGGGCCATTTCCAACCGCACGACCCGGCAGGTCGATGTCTTCGACACGCTGACGAACCAGGTCTTCGGGCAGACCGCGGCGGTGTTCGCGGGGCCAGGCACCAACGGCCTCCCGACTTCGGGACCCGATGGCGCGCTCGTCATCGGCCGCGAACTTTGGGCGGGCGACTACCCAAGTACCGTTCGCGTCTTCGATCTGGGCGAGAGCCTCTCTAATCCGCCCGAGATTGCAGATATCAACACCGGCGGGACGCTTCGTGCCGGCTCGCTCGACTATGATCCGTTCGACCATATCTTCGCGGTGGCGAACAACAACGTCGGCAAAGCGTTCGTCAGCCTAATCGACACCCAGACGAAAGAAATTCGCCGGCGGATCGTGTTCGATGGGACGAACGGTACTCCTGACGCCCATGTCGGCGGCACCGGCGGCATCCTCTACGATTACCGCTTGGGCCGGTTCGTGATCAGCATCACCAGCCTCGGCACGGACGCGACAAAGGGCGCAGTGGTGCTGGTGGAGCCACGCACGGGCGCGATCACCAAGACCATCCTGGGCCTGGACGGCTGCATGCCGTCCACCATGGCAGAAGGCCCTGGCGCCGAGATCCTGGTCGGCTGCGACCCTGGCTTTCCGGCCCCCGACCCGGTCGTGTTCGCCCCCCGGACATACATCATTGACGCCCGTGCCGGCAGGATCACGGCGACCATTCGCCAAGTCGGTGGTGAGGATTTCGTGGCTTACAACATCCGCGATGGTCGCTACTACACAGCGTCTCGCGACTACTTCACCTCGCCCACAGCGACCACGACCACGCCGGTCCTGGGGGTGATCGACGCGAGAACCCACCGCTGGCTCGAGAACGTCGCAACGGGCTTCAACTCCCATAGCGTCGCCGTCGATCCTCTCACCAACCGGATCTACGTCCCGCTGCTCAACCCCAATACCTTATGTAACGGCTTGCCAGGCTGCGTGGCGGTGTTTCAATCGCAAGGCGGGTACAGCCAATAGGGGCGCTGGTGCATGATTGATCCAGGAAGCTGACAGGATTGAGTCTAGATCCTGTTGACGTGGTGTCTTCTCATCCGGGCTGATTTCTGCTTCATGGCGGCCCTTTGGGGCGGCCTTGGCTCGGGGTGACCTTTCGAACAGGGAGTGGGCGATCATTGGTGTGCTGCTGCCGCCCGAGCGCGGCCGCAAGGCCCGTCCGGCCCGTGACAACCGGCGCTTCCTCGACGGCATGCTCTACGTCCTGCACGTCGGATGCCCCTGGCGCGACATGCACGAGCGCTACGGCAAGTGGAACTCGGTCACCGTGCGCTTTTGTCGCTGGGCCGCGCAGGGCGTCTGGGACGCGCTGCTCGAGACGCCGGTGGCGCCGGGGCGGACCGACAACTGGCAACACATGATCGACAGCACCACGGTGCGCGGCCACTCCCAGGCCGCTGGGGCAAAGGGGGGACTCGCAAGGAGGGCTTTGGTCGAAGCCGCGGCGGCTTTACGAGCAAGGTCCACGCCCGTGCGGATGGTCAGGGACGCCCTCTCGGCTTCGTCCTGACTGGCGGGGAGGTGTCCGACTACCAGGCCGTCGATGAGCTGGTGGCACTGCCGGTCGCCAGCCCAAAGCGGATGCCGGCCGACAAGGGCTGCGACTGGGATGACGTTCGCAGCAGCATGCCTCCCAGAGGCATCCTGCCGGTGATCCCGCCCAGGACACACCGCAAGGAGCCAGCAGCCTGCGACTTCCACGCCTACAAGGACCGCAACCGCATCGAGCGCATGTTCAACAAGCTCAAGCAGTCCAGGCGCATCGCCACCCGCTACGACAAGACGGCACTGCCCTTCCTCAGCTCCCTCACCATCGTCGCGTCACGCATTTGAGTGAAAGACTGTGTCAACAGGAGCTAGGC
>CAXSEK010000147.1:0-7238 GCA_964235625.1 uncultured Acetobacteraceae bacterium | reverse complement strand
TACGTGCCGCTGGTCGGCATGATCTACCGGGCCATAACGGGTGAGTCTTTGCCGCCGCCCCTGATGATCGCCGGCTCTGTCGTGTCCTCCGCCGCGATGGGCGGCCCGCTCGGCCTAGTCGGGTCCATCGTGCTGAATACGGCGATGGAGCTGGCCCGCCTGGGCCCGGACACGTCCCGCCCCGCGGTGCCCGAGGGCATGGACGTGACGGGGAGCGAGGCCGGCATCCGCTCCGTTTCACCCGGCAGCGCCACCGCACCCGGCAGCTACACGACGTTGGCGACCGTGATCCCGGATTGGCTCGGCGGTGGCGGCACCGCCTTCGCGGCCGATGGCACCCCCGCACGGCAAGTCATCGCGGCCTACAACGCCGGCGCCGCGACCGGCCCGGGCTGATGGTGGAAGCGAGCGTCACCGGCGACGGCTTCATCCGCATGGCGGGTGAGCAATGGCGATGCTGCCACGGCCGAGGCGGCATTGTACAGCACAAGGAAGAGGGTGACGGGGCCACCCCCGCCGGGTTGCTGCCGTTGCGCCGGGTCCTGTTCCGCGCGGACCGGGGTGCCGCACCGCATACGGCCGTGCCGGCCGAGCCGATCGGTCCGACCGACGGCTGGTGCGATGATCCGGCGGATGCCCGTTATAACCGTGCCGTCCACCTGCCTTATTCTGGCCACCATGAGGAGTTGTGGCGGCGCGACGGCGTATACGACATCGTCGGCGTACTTGGCTGGAACGATACGCCCGTCATACGCCGGCTGGGCTCAGCCATCTTCCTGCACGTGGCCCGGCCGGATTACAGCCCGACCGAAGGCTGTATTGCCCTCGCCGCAACCGATCTGCGGGCACTGCTCGCCGCCGGGCTCAGTGCAATACGGACCGGCCCGGCTTTGGATCGCGGCTGAGCCCTTTCACCTCCAGCGCCTCGAGATAGCGCTGCCACCGCTCGGCATGCTCCTGGCCAAGCTGGAAGAGGAAGTCCCAGGTGAAGATGCCCGTGTCGTGCCCGTCATCGAAATCAATCCGGATCGCGTAATGCCCGATCGGGGACACCGTCTGGATGCCGACTTCCAGCTTACCCGGCACCGTCACGCGCTGGTCCGGCGAATGGCCCTGCACCTCGGCACTTGGGCTCTCGACGCGCAAATACTCGGCCGGATAGCTGAACTTCGTCCCATCCGCGAAATCCACCTCCAGCCGGCGGGAGGCGCGCCGCACGCGAATTTCGACCGGTGCCGGGGTTCGGTCGGTCATTCGAGCACGCGGGCCTCGTCCGGCAACATGATGGGAATGCCGTCCCGCACCGGGTAGGCCAGTCCGGCTGCCTGGCTCACCAACTCGCCCGCTTCCCGGTCATAGACCAGCGGTCCTTTCGTCACCGGGCAAACCAGGATTTCCAGCAGCTTCGGGTCCACTCCGACAGTGTTCGGCGTCTCTGACATGCGTCCTCCCGTGTCGCCTAGCTGAAGGGACGCCCGTCGTCCCCCCCGCCATGCGCCCCCATTTGCAGCAGAGTGAGGAGCGTGTCAGCCCGTCCTGCCGAATCCGCCGCTTCCAGCAGCGCCTGCTTCTCCAGCACTTCGAACGGGCAGACCATGCACAATGTGACGACCAGTTCGTTGTCGCCCATGCTCTCGATCGCCGACCAGTTCGCGTCGAAACCGTTTGCCGTGAAATACCCGCGCAACGCCGTTAGCAGGTCATCGCGTTGCGTCAGGTATTGCGGCGGCGGCTCAAGGTCCCCTGCAAACCGGGCATACTCCGCCGCGACCCGGCGGTAGCCGCGCCGCCCACCCAACTCCGCCCGCACGCGAAAACGGACCAGCCCAGTCAGCGCGACCAGGTAGCGCCCATCCCCCGTCTCGCTGAACGAGGATAGCCGCCCGAGGCATCCCACGTCATACAACTCGGGTCCCTCGTCCTGCTCCAGACCGGCACTGTCCGGCTGGATCATGCCGAACAGCCGCTGCCCAGCGAGCGAGTCCTCGATCAAAGCCTTGTAGCGTGGCTCGAAGATGTTGAGCGGCAGTTTGCCGTGCGGCAGGAGCAACGCCCCTGAGAGCGGGAAGATTGGGATCTCGGCCGGCAGATCGTCCAGCGTGGGATGCTCGAGATCCATGTCAGCTGAACAGCATCGCCGAGAGTTTTCGCCGCGCGGCGACCGTCACCGGGTCGACAAAGCCCCAGGCCTCGAAGAACTTCAACAGCTGCAGCCGTGCCGCTCCCTCGTTCCAGGCGCGGTCACGTTTCATGATGTCCAGCAGCGCCGCCGCGGCCGCCTCCCGCTCGCCGGTGGCGTTCAGCGCAGTCGCCAACTCGTAGCGCGCCTCGTGGTCGTCCGGATCGGCCGCGACCCGGCGCTGCAGGCTGACGAGCCCCGCCGCAGCGTGCCGACCCTCTTCGGCCAAGGCCAACGCACTGCGCGCGCCGGCGATGTCGGCGTGCTGCGCGATCTTGGCCGGCACCTGCTGCAACGCCGCATGCGCCTGCTCCGGCTGGTCCAGGGCCACCAGCGCGCGCACCAAGCCACCCCAGGCGGCGGGGTTCTCGGGCTCCGTGCCGAGGACGGCACTGAACAGCTCCCCCGCCTCCTGCGCCTGCCCCTCGTCGAGCGCCGCCTGTGCCTCGGCCAGCAAATCTGCCGCCGGCATGGAGCCACCGGCGACCTTCAGCAGCTGCTCGACGAACCGCTTCACCTCGCTCTCCGGCAGCGCGCCCTGGAACAAGTCGGCGATCTGCCCTTGCCAGAACGCCGCAACGGTTGGAATGGACTGCATCGGCAGCCCCATCCGGGCGAGTTGCTCGACCAGGGCGCGGTTTTTGTCCACGTCCACCTTGACGAGCTTCACCCGTCCGGCCGCCGCGTTGACGATCTTTTCCAGGGTCGGCGTGAGCGTCTTGCAGGGTCCGCACCAGGTCGCCCAGAAGTCCACCAGGACGGGGACCGAGCGCGACGCCTCGATGACCTCCTTGACGAACGTGGTCTGATCCGCGTCGACGATGCTGGCCGCACTCGCTGCACTGCCCGCGGCCTGGGGCTGTTGCCCGATGATCGTATCCATAGCTGGCTTTCCTTCGCGCCGCCGCGACCGGCGCTAATCATTAAATGTATCCTCGGCCCGATGCCGCAAGCGGCCCGCGTTGCCCCGCTTGCCGACGATGCCGCCCCACCCGCGGCCCGTCCAGCGACAACCGTGCTTGCATTGTCCGCCGAAGCCGCCTAGTTACCGCCGCCGGAGCGCGGGCGTAGCTCAGGGGTAGAGCACAACCTTGCCAAGGTTGGGGTCGAGGGTTCGAATCCCTTCGCCCGCTCCAATGAAATCAGGCTTTTCCGCCTGACTTAGGCAAGTCTCAAGCCTCCCCGAAATGCATGGAAATGAGCAGTCAGGAACGCCGATGTGGTAGGCGGTCCTACGCGCAGAACGCCTGCGTCAGCGCGCCAAGCAACGCCACGCACGCGTCAAGCTGACTGGCCTCCACCCACTCCTCTGGTTGGTGCGCCTGGGCGATGCTGCCGGGGCCAAGGATGACGGCGGGCATCCCGGCCTTTTGGAAGATACCGGCCTCGGACCCGTATGGCACAGCCACCGCACGCTCTTGGCCCAGCACCCGGAGCAGCAGGGCGTCGAGTGCCGGGTCGTTCGCTGCAAGGGCGGGGATGCGGGCTTGCACATCGAAGCGCACGCCGCAGGCCGGATCGATGGCCTGCATAGCGGAAACCAGGCCCGCCGCGACCTGGCGCTCGATCCCGGCCAGCACGGCACGGTCGTCCACGCCGGGCAGCACGCGCATTTCCCAGAAGAACCGGCAGGCTTCGGCGACGATGTTGCCGCCGGTGCCGCCCCCGACCTGGTTGACCTGGGTCGTGCTGTACGGGGGATCGAACGCCGTGTCGCGAGGCCCGGCGCGGAAAGACCTACCCAGGCGGTTGAAGAGCACGATGCACTCGGCGGCAACCATGACCGCGTTGACGGACAGGTCGGGCTGCGAGGAGTGGCCGGGCCGCCCAGTGACGGCGGCCCAACCGATCAGCCCGCCCTTGTGTGCGTTCACCAGCTGCATCAGCGAAGGCTCGCCAATCACCGCCAAGGCCGGGGCCAGGTGCGCGCCGGCCCATTCCGCCATCGGGCCGACGCCGGTGCAGCCAACCTCCTCGTCATAGGAGAAGGCGAGGTGGACCGGGCGCCGCAGCTGCAACGACGCAAAGGCCGGAGCTGCGTATAGGCAGCAGGCAAGAAATCCCTTCATGTCGCACGCGCCCCGTCCCGTCAGGCGCCCGCCCAGGTCGCGCAGCACGAACGGGTCGGCGAGCCAAGCCTGGCCATCGGTCGGCACGACATCGGTGTGGCCGGACAGCAAGAGGCCGCCCGGCACATCGGGGCCGATGCTGGCCAGCAGGTTGGCCTTGGCGCCGCAAGGGCTGGGAAACCGGCGCAGCCGGGGCGACAAGGGGGCAAGCTGCGCTTCCACCCAATCGAGCAACGCAAGGTTGCTGTCGCAGCTGATTGTGGGGAAGCCGACCAGGCCGGCAAGCAGCTCGGTGGTGGTCACCTCATACTCCTCATCGAGTCCGCGCCCGCTCGGCCCGGTGCTCCAGCCGGCCCACCAGGCGCACCAGAGGCAACAGCACCAGCAGATAGATCAGCGCCACCCCGATCAGCGGCGTGGGGTTGGCCGTCAGCGCCTGGGCATCGTTGCCCTGCTTTACCAGCTCGGGCAACGCCACGACGGAGGCGAGCGAGGTTTCCTTGACGATGCCGACGCAGTTGCTGGTCAGCGGCGGCACTACCACCCGCACGGCTTGGGGCAGCACGACATGGCGCATGACGCCGCCGAAGTGCAGCCCCAGCGCCCGCGCCGCCTCCACCTGGCCCGGCGGCACCGCCTGGATGCCGGCGCGGAACACCTCCGCGCTGAACGCCGCCAGCACCACCGACAGCGCCGCGACGGCCGAGGCGAACGAGCTGAGACGCACGCCCATGAACGGCAGCGCGTAATAGATCAGGATCAGCAGCACGAGCATCGGCAGTGCGCGGAACAGGTCCACATAGCCCACGGCCAGCAACCGCAACGGGCGCGGCGCATACAGCCGCAGCAGCGCGACGCCCATGCCCAGCGGCATACCGATCGCGATGGCGCAGGCGGCCAGCCGCAGCGTCATCCACAGCCCCGTCAGCAGCAGGGGCAGTGTGCGCAGCAGCACGTCGGCATTGAGGAAAGTCTCGGTGAAGCTCACGCCCTTGGCGCCGGGCCTTAAGGCGTCCGTGGCATTGGCAGGACCTTTACCGTGCTGGACCTCGCCGCTGGCGCGACGCCGAACCACTTCTCATACAGCCGCGCAGTCGTCCCGTCCCGCTTCAGCTCGGTGATGACGTCATTCACCCGCGGCGTCAGCGGCGAGCCTTTCGGCAGCATCATGGCAATCTGGTTGCCGCTCGGAATCGTCTCGACCACGCGCATGCCGCGCATGATGCGGAACGCATAGCGCGACCCGGCCTCGTCGTTCACGCCACCATCCAGCCGCCCGTTGCCCACGTCCAAGAGCAGACCGGCCGCCGTGTCGTAGGTTTTAGCCGACGCGATGCCATACTTCTCCATGTTCCCCTTGAGCCAGGTATCCCCGGTCGAGCTGGCGATGGCGCCCAGGTTCGCGCCTTGCAGGTCGGCTAGGCCCTTGAGCCGGGAGGTCGGGCCGGCAACCAGCGCCAGGTCGGTGTCCATGTAGGGCTGGGTGAAGTCCTGGTTCTGCAGGCGCGCCGGCGTCACGGTGATGGACGAGATTGCCAGGTCGATCCGCCGGGACGAGGTCGCGGCGAACAGCGCCTGGAACCCCAGATCGCTGATCTGCATCTCCATGCCCAGCCGCTGCGCCACCAGGCGGGCCAGCTCCACCTCCAGCCCATCGAAGACGCCGCGCTCGTCCTTGACCTCGAACGGCGGGTTGGTCGGGTAGGAGCCAACCGTCAGCGTCTCCGCTGCCCGGGCGCGGGTCGCCATCGCAGCGGTGGCGAGCAGTCCGGCACACGCACGCCGGGTCAGATAAACCATGGTAGCTCCTTTTGGGTTGATGGGGCTGTCACGCCAACTCAGCCAGCCGGTCGAGTGCCGCTGCAAGCTGCCGCGGGTCGCGGGCGATGCACATGCGCAGGTGCGAGGCCGCGGTGTCCCCGAACAAAGCCCCCGGCGCCAGCCCGACGCGGGCGCGCCGCAGCACATCGACGCAGGCCGCCCTGCTGTCGGGCCAGCCCTCCACCTGGAAGACCGCATACATCCCGCCCGCCGGCATCGGCGGCAGGCGGAACAGCGGATTTTGGCCCAGCCGCTCATACGCCAGCGCCAGCCCGGCCCCGGTCCCGCATGGCGCCCGCAAACGCCTCCCCTCTCCGCAGCGCCGCCGCGCCCGCCACCTGGGCGAAGTCCGCCGTGCCGGAACTCATGTATTGCGTGACCGCCGACACACGCGCCGAGACGGAGGCCGGGTGCGTCAGCCAGCCCAGGCGGAACCCGGTCATAGCCCATACCTTGGAGAACGACTGCGCGCACAGCAATAGATCCTCCGGCCCGGCGATCTCCAGCATCAACGGTGCGGCATCGGCCGCCCAAAGCTGCGGTCAGGTGAACGGCCTGAAAGCCGTAATCGATCACCTTCTGCGGGCTGGATGCGAAATTGGCCAATGGCTCGCGGCGGGCGTCGTGGCCGGTGTTGGTCCACGCCGTTGCGAAGCCGGCCGCCAACGCGTGGTCGCGGTAGACCGGCTTGAACGGCATGTACGCTGTTTCGCCGGCATAGCCGCCATTACCGAACATCTAGAAGCAACGGTTCCATTGGTCTGGGAAGTTGTATTGGACGCGGATCTCGGGCGCCATCAGCCCGTCGATCCGGCAATGCGCCGGCACTTCCTCGATCGCTGCGACCTCGGTGGTCGACAGCACCGTCAGGTTGTCCGGCCCGGCGTCATGCAGTGCCGCGCAGGTCAGGACGAGCTGAGCGGGTGTAGCGGTATAGGCCAGCGGGGAACTAGGTGCCTCAGTGAATGCGCCGATATCCTGGGCTTTGGCTATGCCTGGAATGCTCAACACCATCGCCACGAGGTCTAGTCTAGTTCGAACGGGCATATTTCAGTCGCTTTCCCATGCCCGCACTGCGTCAGTTGCAGCCTTTTTGCAGGATAAGCGTAGCCTCGCATCCTTGCTATTGCGAGTTGTAACTTTGCCACCCGTAACAGTGTGGGATATTG
>CAXSEK010000146.1:0-7254 GCA_964235625.1 uncultured Acetobacteraceae bacterium | reverse complement strand
ACAGTTTGCCTCGGCTGCAACACCACCCGTCAGCGCCGTCGTGCGCGTCACCCCGTGGATGCCAGGCTCAAGGCCTGGCATGACGATGGATGCTGAGCCCCACCCCCATCCTCGAAATCCAGAACCTCGATGCCTGGTATGGCAAGAGCCAGGTGCTCCGCGGCGTCGACCTTCATGTGGAGCCGGGCGAGATCGTAGCTATCCTCGGCCGCAACGGCGCCGGGCGCTCCACCGCGCTGAAGGCCATCATGGGTGGCGTGACCCGCACCGGCCGCGTCGTGTTTGCCGGCGAGGATATCGGCCGTCTGCCGCCCCACGCCATCGCTCGCCGCGGGCTGGGCTACGTGCCGGAAGACCGGTCGATCTTCCCGGACCTCACCACGCTGCAGAACCTGGTGCTCGGCGAGAAGGACGGGCCCGGCATGACGTTCACCCTGGATGACGCCTACGACCTGTTCCCCCGGCTGAAGGAGCGCGCCCATGCCCCCGCCGGCGCGCTTTCGGGCGGGGAGCAGCAGATGCTGGCGATCTGCCGCACCCTGATGGGCAGCCCGGCGCTGCTGATGGTGGACGAACCGACCGAGGGGCTGGCCCCGCAGATGGTGGACCGGGTGCGTGAGTTGCTGGTCGCGGTGGCCGACCGGGGCACGACGGTTCTCCTGGTGGAGCAAAAGCTGGCCATCGCGCTGGCGATCTCTCAACGGTTATATGTGATGGGACACGGCCGGGTCGTGTTCGAAGGTACCCCGGCCGAGCTGGCCGCAGATGCCGGTGTGCGACGCGAATGGTTGGAGGTTTAGGGGTTATGGGCAGCATCAACGCGGTGGTGGATCTGGCGCTGGACGGCGACCTGGCCGTGATCACCATGGACAACCCGCCGGTCAACGCGCTCGGCCACGTGCTACGCGTCGGGCTGATGCAGGCGTTCGAGCAGGTCCTGCATCGCAACGACGTGCGCGCCGTGCTGCTGACCGGCACCGCGCGCGCTTTCTCCGGCGGCGCGGACATCACCGAGTTCGGCCGCGGGCAGGGGCACCCGATCCTGACGGAGGTGATCGCCGAGATCGAAGGGTTCGACCGTCCCGTGGTGGCGTGGATACAGGGCCTGGCGCTGGGCGGCGGGCTGGAATTGGCGTTGGGCTGCCATTACCGTGTGGCTGTGCGCGGCACGAAGGTCGGTCTGCCCGAGGTGAAGCTCGGCATCCTGCCCGGCGCCGGCGGCACCCAGCGCCTGCCGCGGGTGATCGGCCCGGTGGCGGCGATGAAGGCGATCGTAGGCGGCACCCACATGGCGGTGGAGACCCTGCCGGGCCTGGCCGATGCGATCTGCGCCACGAAGGAGGAGGCGATGGCCTTCGCCCGGTCCGTGATCGGCCAGACGCTCGCCCGCGTGCGGGACCGCGAGGACAAGCTGGCCGACGCCCGCGCCAACCCCGCCTTGCTAGACGAGGCGGCCGCGCCCCTGCTCAAGCGCGCCCGCGGCCAGCGCGCCCCCGCCGCCTGCATCGAGGCGGTCCGGGCCGCCGTCACGCTGTCGATGGACGAGGGACTGAGGCTGGAACGCAAGCTCTTCACCGAGCTGGTCGCCAGCGACGAGAGCCGCGCCCAGCGCCACGCCTTCTTCGCCGAGCGCGAGGCGCAGAAGGTGCCGGGAATGCCGGCGGGGCTGAAGGGCGCGCCGATCGCCCGCGCCGCGATCATCGGTGCCGGCACCATGGGCGGCGGCATCGCCATGTGCTTCGCCAACGCCGGCATTCCCGTAACGCTGGTGGAGGTGAAGCAGGACGCGCTCGACCGCGGCCTGGGCGTCGTGGAGAAGAACTACCGCACCGCCGTCAGCCGCGGCTCCATGCCGGAGGCGGACATGGCCCGCCGCATGGCCCTCTTCACCGCCACCACCGATTGGAGCGCCATCGCCGATGCCGACCTGGTGATCGAGGCGGTGTTCGAGACCATGGAGGTCAAGCGCGAGGTGTTCACCAAGCTGGACGCGATCTGCAAGCCGGGCGCGCTGCTCGCCTCCAACACCTCGACGCTGGACGTTGACCAGATTGCTGGCTTCACCAAGCGCCCGGCGGACGTGGTGGGCATGCACTTCTTCTCGCCCGCCAACGTGATGAAGCTGCTGGAGATCGTGCGCGGCAAGGCTAGCAGCTACGAGTCGGTGGCCCGCGCGTTGGCGATCGGCCGCACCATCGGCAAGGTGTCCGCCGTGGTCGGCGTGTGCGACGGCTTCGTCGGCAACCGCATGCTGCACAAGCGCTCGGCGCAGGCGGAGAAGCTACTGCTGGAGGGCGCGCGGCCGGAGCAGGTGGACGCCGTGGTGACCAAGTTCGGCTTCCCGATGGGCCCGTACGCGATGGGCGACCTGGCCGGGCTGGACGTCGGCTGGCGCATCCGCCAGGGCCGCGGCGCCACCGCCCCGATCAGCGACGCGCTGTGCGAGGCCGGCCGCTTCGGCCAGAAGACCGGTGCCGGCTACTACAAATACGAGGGCCGAACCCCCACGCCGGATCCGGTGGTGGAGGCAATCATCGCCGAGCAGCAGCGCAAGGTCGGCGTAAATCCGCGCCCGATCGGTGACGACGAGATCTTCGAGCGCATGATCTATCCCATGATCAACGAGGGCGCCCGCATCCTCGAGGAAGGCATCGCCAGCCGCCCGTCGGACATCGACGTGATCTGGATGAATGGCTACGGCTGGCCCAGCTGGACCGGCGGCCCGATGTTCTACGCCGACAAGGTGGGCCTGAAGCACATCGCCGACCGCTTGACCGCCTACGCCGACAGCTCCGGCGACGAGACGCTCCGCCCGGCCAAGCTGCTGCGGGACCTCGCCGCCAAAGGCCAAGGCTTCGCCGAACCAGCCAAGGCGGCGGCGTGACGGTGGCGGCTGAAGAGAAAAGTCCCCCTCCCCTTGTGGGAAGGGTTAGGGGAGGGGTCGGTCCGACATTTCCGGCCCTGGGTTCGTGCGCGCTGACCCCTCCCCCCGGCCCCCTCCCACAAGGGGAGGGGGAGCAGATACGATCGCCCCGCCCATTCCCCTGGGAAGCATCCTACCCGCCCCGCCTGAAATGGGACGCGCCGATCACCGTCTCCACGCTGCCCGCGATGATGCGCCGCGCCGTCGCCACCTACGGTGACAAGCCCTTCATCGAGTTCCGCGGCCAGCGCACCAGCTTCCGCAGCTTCGGCGCCCAGGTTGAGCGTGCCGCCGCCGGGTTCCAGGCTTTGGGCGTGGGCCCTGGCGTTGCCGTGGCACTCTATCTGCCCAACATACCTACCCACCCGGTCAGCTTCTTCGCCGTCCTGCTGGCCGGGGGCCGGATCGTGCATCTTAGCCCGCTCGACCCGCTGCGCGCCCTTGCGCGCAAACTGGCCGATAGCGGCGCGCGCATCCTGGTCGCACCCGACTACCCCGCCATGCTCCCCCAGGCGCTCGGCCTGTTGCACGACGGCCTGCTCGACCACGTCGTCGTCGGCGAGGACGCGGTGTTCGGACCGGGTCCTCCCACCCAACCCGTCCCGGATGACCGACGGATCACCACCTTCGCCCGGCTGAGCGACACCACCCCCACCGGCGCCTGGCCGGACGCCGACCCGTCGGACGTGGCCCTGCTGCAATACACCGGCGGCACCACCGGCTTGCCGCGCGCCGCGATGCTCACCCATGCGAACCTGACTGCCGCCGTCTCGAGTTTCAAGAATTGGAATAACGGTAACGACCGCAGCTGGCGGCCGGACGACCGGGTCATTGGCGTGCTGCCGTTGTTCCACATCTATATGCTGACCACGGTGCTGCTGCGCTGCCTCGATGCCGGGGTGGAGATCATGCTGCGCCAGCGTTTCGACGCGGCGCGGACACTGGACGACATCGAGCGCGGCCGTGCCACCGTGTTCGCCGGCGTGCCGACCATGTTCATCGCCATGGCCGCCCAACCCGGCCTCGACACGCGCGACCTGTCCTCCCTGCGTGTGGCCAGTTGCGGCGGCGCGCCGCTCCCGCTGGAAGTGGCGCAGCGCTTCGAGGCGCTGACCGGACGCCGGGTCGGCGGCGGCTGGGGCATGACCGAGACCTCGCCCGCCGGCACGACCATCCTGCCGGAGATGGCGATGCGCTCCGGGCTGATCGGGCTGCCGTTGCCGGGGATCGAGATGGACGTCGCCGACCTGAATGATCCGCATCGCGTGCTGCCGCCGGGGGAGACGGGCGAGATCCGCATCCGCGGCCCGAACGTCACCGCCGGGTATTGGAACCGCCCGGAGGAGACCGCGACGGCCTTCGCCGATGGCTATTTCCTCACCGGCGATGTCGGGTTCATGGACGAGGCCGGCAATTTCTATATCGTCGACCGCAAGAAGGACATGATCATCTCCGCCGGTTTCAACGTCTATCCACGGGTGATCGAGGATGCGATCTACGAACACGCCGCCGTCGAGGAATGCACCGTGGTCGGCATTTCGGACGCGTATCGCGGCCAGGCGGCCAAGGCGTTCGTGAAACTGCGCGACGGCATCGAGCCATTCACCATCGAGGCGCTGCGGGAGTTCCTGGCCGACAAGCTGGGCCGCCACGAGATGCCGGCCGCCGTCGAGTTCCGCGACTCCCTGCCGCGCACGGCGGTGGGCAAGCTGTCCCGCAAGGAATTGACCGACGAAGAACGCGCCTGCGCGCAGGAAAGAATGAAGGTGCAAGCATGACCGAAGCCGTGATCGTTTCCACCGCACGCACGCCGATCGGCAAGGCGCAGCGGGGGGCCTTCAACCTTACCCATGGCGCCGACCTCGGCGGGCACGCCATACGGGCCGCGATGGACCGGGCCGGTATCGACCCGGCGACCGTCGAGGACGTGGTGATGGGCTGCGCCAACCCGGAGGGCGCCACCGGCGGCAACATCGCCCGCCAGGCCGCCATCCGCGCCGGCATCCCCAGCACCGCCTCCGCTATGACGGTCAACCGCTTCTGCTCGAGCGGCCTGCAGGCCATGGCGCTGGCCGCCGGGCGGATCATCAACGATGGCGCGCCGGTGGCCGTGGCGGGCGGGCTGGAGTCGATCAGCCTGGTGCAGTTCCACATGAATCAGTTCCACTACCGCGACGAGTGGCTGCAGGAGCACAAGCCCGACGTCTACATGCCGATGATCGAGACGGCGGACATCGTGGCCAAGCGCTACGGCATCAGCCGCGAGGCACAGGACGCATACTCGCTGGAGAGCCAGCGCCGCACCGCCGCCGCCCAGCAGGCCGGGCGCCTGGCCACCGAGATCGTGCCCATGACCGTCGTGAAGGAGGTCGTGGACAAGGCGGCCAAGGCGGTCAGCCAGGAGGAGGTCACCCTCACCAGCGACGAGTGCAACCGTCCGGACACCACGATCGAGGGCCTGGCCAAGCTGAAGCCGGTGCGCGGCGAGGACCAGTTCATCACCGCCGGCAATGCCAGCCAGCTCAGCGACGGCGCGTCCGCCTGCGTGATGATGTCGGGTGAAGAGGCGGCGCGGCTCGGCCTGACCCCGCTCGGCATCTTCCGCGGCTACGCCACCGCCGGCTGCGAGCCCGACGAGATGGGCATCGGCCCGGTCTACGCGATCCCGCGCCTGCTGGAGCGCAAGGGCCTCGGGGTCGAGGACATCGATCTGTGGGAGCTGAACGAGGCGTTCGCCAGCCAGGTGCTGTATTGCCGCGACAAGCTCGGCATCCCGGACGACCGCCTGAACGTGGATGGCGGCTCCATCGCGATCGGCCACCCCTATGGCATGAGCGGCGCCCGGATGGCCGGCCACGCCCTGATCGAGGGCCGCCGCCGGGGTGCCAAGCTCGCTGTGGTCACCATGTGCATCGGTGGTGGCCAGGGCGCTGCCGGCCTGTTCGAGATCCTGAGCTAACCCTTTCGTCCTGCTCCCTCTCCCGTCCTATCGCGGGAGAGGGCCGGGGTGAGGGCCGAACCCGAAGAACGACGGAGCCGCCAGATGGACCTCAGCTTTACCGCCGAAGAGCGCGCCTTCCGCGCCGAGATGCGTGATTTCTTCCGCACCAAGATCCCCGCCGAGATCCGCACCAAGGCCGGCCGCGGCGAGCACGTCTCGAAGGCCGACCTGCAGACCACGCAACGCGCCATGAACGCCGCCGGCGTCGCCGTGCCGCATTGGCCGGTGGCGTATGGTGGCAAGGATTGGACGTCCGTGCAGTCGTACATCTGGCTGGACGAGATGCAGACCGCCTCCGTCCCTGCACCGCTCTCCTTCAACACCAGCATGGTCGGCCCGGTGATCGCCCAGTTCGGCAGCGACGCCCAGAAGCAGCGCTTCCTGCCGCCGACCGCCAACCTGGACATCTGGTGGTGCCAGGGCTTCTCCGAACCCGGCGCCGGCTCGGACCTGGCCGGGCTGCGCACCACGGCGCGGCGCGACGGCGCCGAATGGGTGGTCAACGGCCAGAAGACCTGGACCACGCTTGCGCAACATGCCGACTGGATCTTCTGTCTCTGCCGCACCGACCCGAACGCGGCGAAGAAGCAGCAAGGGATATCCTTCATCCTGATCGACATGACGACGCCGGGTATCACAATCCGCCCGATTCAGACGCTGGATGGCGGGCACGAGGTGAACGAGGTCTGGTTCGACGAGGTGCGGGTGCCGGCCGAGAACTTGGTCGGGGAGGAGAACAAGGGCTGGGACTACGCCAAGTTCCTGCTCGGTAACGAGCGCACCGGCATCGCCCGGGTCGGCGTCTCCAAGGCCCGGCTGCTGCGGCTGCGTGAACTCGCGAAGCTCGAGCGCATGGGCGACAAGCCGATGATCGAGGACCGCCGCTTCGCCGAGAAGCTGACTGCGGTGGAGATCGAGCTGCGCGCGCTCGAGATGACCCAATTGCGCGTGGTGGCCAGCGAGCGTACCCACGACCGAGGCAAGCCGAACCCGGCGAGCTCGATCCTCAAGATCAAGGGCTCCGAGATCCAGCAGGCAACGACCGAGCTGCTGCTGGACCTGGTCGGCCCCTATGCGATGCCATACGTGCCGGAGAGCGAGGCCGAGGGCGACAACGATCCGATGTCCATCGGCCCCGACTATGCCGCAGAGGCCGCCCCCACCTACTTTAATTGGCGCAAGGTCTCGATCTACGGCGGCTCCAACGAGATCCAGCGCAACATCGTCGCCAAAGCCATCCTGGGCTTCTAGCGCGTATAGTCCTCTTCCTTCTCCCTCGCCCTCCGGGAGAGGGCCGGAGTAAGGGCGGCCATAGACGCATTTAGCCGGA
>CAXSEK010000145.1:0-7259 GCA_964235625.1 uncultured Acetobacteraceae bacterium | reverse complement strand
TGCACGTCGATCAGCAGGCGCATCAGCTCGGCGATGCCGATGGCCGGGTGCGTGTCGTTCAGCTGGATGGCGACGTGTTCGTGCAGGGTGGTGACGGTGGCGTGCTCGGTCATTTCGCGCCGCAGCATGTCCTGCAGGCTAGCGGAGGCGAAGAAATACTCCTGACGGAGGCGCAGCTCCTGCCCGGCGGAGCTGTCATCGCCGGGGTAGAGCACGCGGCTGACCGCCTCGGCGCGGACGCGGTCGGTGAGCGCGCCGACATGATCGCCGCGGTTGAACGCGTCCAGCAGCAGCGGGTCGGCAGCGCGGGCGGACCAGAGGCGCAGGGTGTTGGCGTGATGGCCGCCATAGCCGATGACGGGTGTGTCGAAGGCGACGGCGAACAGGGTCTCGCCCGGGTTCCAGGCGTAGGCGGTGCGCCCTCCCTGCTGCGACGCGGCTACACTGCCGCCGAAGCCGATACGATACGAGAGCTCGGGGCGTTGGAACTCCCACGGGTTGCCGGCGGTGAGCCAGTCCTCCGGCTGCTCGCGCTGCCAGCCGTCGACGATGGTCTGACGGAACAGGCCGTGGTCATAGCGGATGCCGTAGCCGAAGGCGGGGATGCCGAGGGTGGCCATGCTCTCCATGAAGCACGCGGCGAGCCGGCCGAGCCCGCCATTGCCAAGGGCGGCATCCGGCTCGAGCGTGCGGAGATGGTCGAGGTCGATGCCCTCGCGGGCCAGAGCGGTGCGCAGGCCGGCGATGAGGCCGAGATTGCCCGCGGCGTCGAACAAGAGGCGGCCGATCAGGAACTCGAGCGAGAAATAGTGCACGCGCTTGGCGCCACGGGCGCGCACGCCCGCGGCGGCGGCGGTCCAGATGTCCACCACACGGTCCCGCACGGTGAGCGCCGTGGCGGCATACCAATCCCGCTGGCTGGCGCGGTTGGGCGTCTTGCCGATGCTGTAGAGCAGCTTGGCGGTGATCGCGCCGTGCAGTTCGTCCGCGAGGTCGGGGATCATGGGTTCGGCGGGGACGTCCATCATGCGGCTCCGTGCTTGCGGCGGGCGGACGATGGCATGAAATGATGACCGACGTTAGGCATCCGGAGCTAGCGGGACACGATAGGTGCGTCCGTCCAATGCGGCCCTCCCTCTGGCCTTGACGGCGCACTATATTGCTGACGGACAATGGAGCTCACTCGCATGACCCGCCTTCGGTTCCCCCTCGCTGCCGCGCTCGTGCTCGCCGTGGCACTCGCGCCGGGCCTGGCCCTGGCGCGCGTCGGCGGGGGTGGCTCCATGGGCAGCCGCGGCGGCTTCACGTTCTCCGCACCGCCCGCCACGAGCACGTCGCCGTTCTCGGCCGCGCCGATGCAGCGGAGCTTCTCGCAGCCGACGCCGTCGCCATCATTCGGAGCCACGGCGCCCGGTTATGGCGGCGGGTTCGGCCGGCGGGGCGCTTTCACATCCGGCCTGATGGGCGGGCTGCTGGGTGCCGGGATCGGCGGGATGCTGTTCGGCGGCGGCATGTTCGGCGGCATCGACGGCGGCGGCAGCCTGATCGGGCTGGTGATCCAGCTGGCTTTGCTATTCTTCGTCGGGCGCTGGCTGGTGCGGCTGGTGATGCGGCGGCAGCCGATGCTGGCTGGGTTCGGCGGTTTCGGTGGCGGCGGCGGACTGGCCGGGGCGGCGGCCCCCACCCCGGCCCGCTCAGCGCCACCGGTCGCGATCAGCCCGGCGGATTACCAAGCGTTCGAGCAACTGCTGAAGTCGATGCAGGCGGCCTGGAGCCAGGAAGACCTCAACGGGCTGCGGGCGATCGCGACGCCGGAGATGGTGAGCTACTTCAGCGAGCAGCTCTCCGATTTGCGGAGCCGTGGGTTGCGCAACCAGGTCGCGGACGTGCGGCTGGACAAAGGAGACCTGGCGCAGGCTTGGCGCGAGGGGTCCCGTGACTACGCGACAGTGGCGATGCGGTTCTCGATGCTGGACGTGACGATGGATGGGATGGAGCGGATCGTCGATGGCAGCCGGACCGAGCGGCAGACGGTGACGGAGATTTGGACGTTCGTGCGCAGTTCGGGCGGCCGATGGATCCTGTCGGCGATCCAGCAGGCCCGGTAGTGGCGGACTCGCGCGGACGATGCTGCAGTGAAGGGATCCCAAACTCGCTCACACCGGCCCTCTCGTAAAAGGGGAGGGGGATGAGCCGGCCGGGCCTACCACGAGGAAGGGGCCCCGCCTTACCGCGATGGTGGCGGCCATAGGCGAACCAGGCCATCACGGCGGCCATCGCGAGTAGCGCGGCTCCCGTGCCCGGCAATATAAGAGTGTCGGTGTCTTGCTCGACCGAGTCCGCTGCTAGGCCGATCCAGAGTAGGAAGAGGCCGGGCACGGCCAAAGGGTGGCCACGATCCCCCATACGAGGATATTGCGGAGCGTCCGCTCGTACACCGGCGTATCCTGCGTGACCGCGGCGGCGGCTTGCCGGAACGAGGCCATTCTTTGCTGTTCGCGGGAGTGTGCCACGGCGAGCAAGTCGGCACCGAGAAGCTAGTGCAACCCGTCCCAGTCGGCAAACAGGCTGGTGGCGACGGTGGCGCTCGTGTCCTGCACGGGGCAGCTGGCTTCGGCGAGGAGGGCGTCGTCGATTGGGATGCCGAGCGCCTTGATGCGCTGCCGGGTCAGCGGGTGCGTGCCGGTGGGGTGCGGCTGACGATCCTCGGGATGCCGGGCGGGGCTTTGGAACCCGATGTACGCGGCGCGCTCCATCACGGCGCCGACCACATCTCGGCTGGCATGGCCTGGACGCTCGAACATGTCGTCCAGCGCATCCTGGGTCAGCCCGGAGCCGAGGCCGGTGCGGATCAGCGCGGTGGCGGCGTCCCGCCCGCGGCCGGCGCGCAGGGCGGCCTGATCCGCCTCGAACTCGCGCAGCCGGCTCCAATGGCTGACCGTGCTGCCGAAGCTGTCGAGCACGTGCCCTGCCAGCACGGAGGCGGGCTGCCACATCGCCTCCCGCCCATGCCGGGTGCACTGCCGGGTGGTCACGGCGGCCATGGTGCGGGACATACTGGCGAGGAGCGGCAGGAAGCTCTGGCTGAACTGCGTGTCCTCGCCGGTGAAATGGGCCAGTTCGTGCGCGACCACGGCCTCCACTTCGCCGCGGCTCAGCATCGGCAGCATGGTCGGAGGGTAGGCGCCGGGTCAATTAACGGGCGCATGAGGTGCTGGAGGCAGGCTCGACGGATTAGGATCAAGTAAAGCCCCGATGTCGCGCCGGCAGAAACCGCCCTCCCACAGCACCTGGTCCACCGCCGCGTAGGCCACCGCGCGGGCGCTGGCCGGGTCCGGGCCGGTGCCGCAGAGGGTGAGCACGCGGCCGGCGGCGGCGATGACCTGCTCACCACGCAGAACGGTGCCGGCGTGGAAGACGAGGGCGCCGGGGATGGCGGCGGCGTAGTCCAGGCCGGCGATCACGCTGCCGGTTTCGGGTTCGCCGGGGTAGCCGCGCGCGGCCATCACGACGGCGCAACTGGCATCCGGACGGAAGCGCAGGCCGAAGGCACCCAGTTCGCCTTCGCAGGCGGCCAGTAAGGCGGGGAGCAAGTCGCTTTGCAGGCGGGCCATCAGCGCCTGGCACTCCGGATCGCCGAAGCGGACGTTGAATTCGATCAGGGCAGCGCCGGCGTCGGTCAGCATCAGGCCGGCGAACAGGATTCCGCGGAACGGGGTGCCGCGGCGGGACATCTCGGCCAGTGCAGGGCGGATGACGCGGTCCATCGCGGGTGCGGGGTCGAAGCCGGGGGCGGGGGAGATGGCGCCCATGCCGCCGGTGTTGGGGCCGGTGTCGCCGTCGCCGGCGCGCTTGTGGTCGCGGGCGGTGCCGAGGAAGACGGCGTCAGTGCCGTCGCACAGGGCGAACAGGCTGACCTCCTCGCCGACCAGGCACTCCTCGATCAGCACGGGACCGGCCGCGATGAGGCGGTCGATGGCGGCGTCCGCCTCGGCCTCGGTGTGGGCGATCACCACGCCCTTGCCGGCGGCCAGGCCGTCCGCCTTGACGACGACGGGCGGGGACCGGCGGCTGGCGAACTCCCGTGCCTCGGCCGCGTCGGTGAAGCGTTCCCAGCGGGCGGTGGGGATGCCGGCGGCCTCGGCAACCTCCTTGGCAAAGGACTTGCTGCCCTCCAGCTGCGCCGCCGCGGCGGTCGGACCGCAGCAGGGGACGCCAGCGGCTTGCATCGCGTCAGTGAGGCCGGCGACCAGCGGGGCTTCCGGGCCGGGCAGCACCAAGTCGACGGCGTTCTGCCGGGCGAAGGCCACCAGGGCGGCGATGTCCGTGATCCCGATCGGGACCAGCTCGGCCAGCGGCGCGATCCCGGGGTTGCCCGGCGCCACCCAGAGCTTGGTGAGCAAGGGGGAGGCGGCCAGCGCCCAGGCCAGCGCGTGTTCCCGCCCGCCCGACCCGATCAGCAGCACCCTCATCCTTGGCTTGGTCCCCGGCTGTGAAGTAAATTCAGTTCAGTGCCGACCGAGGTCGTTCCACCAGGTCGCACCGGCGGCAAATGCCGCTATAACGATGCCGGTGCCGGATATCACGATGCTCCAAGTCTGCCGGACCATCTTACGGTGTTCCATCGCCATATCGAGCCGCATCTTGTCGATGTTAACCTGCATCTGCTCCACCCTCAACTCATGCTCGACTGCTTCCTGAGCGGAAGTCAGCGCCATGTTAGCACGTCCCCCGCGTAAGCCGCAGCATAGTCGTCCGGCGCCGGCAGCTTGGTCAACACGCGTCGCAGGCCTAGCTTGACGGACATGGACACGCAGGCGCCTGGATCGAACGTTCCCGAATACTCCGTCAGCGAGATCGCCGGTGCCGTCAAACGCACGCTGGAGGGGGCGTTTGGGCGGGTGCGGGTGCGGGGCGAGCTGGTCGAGGTGAAGCGCTACAGCTCCGGCCACACCTATCTGTGCCTGAAGGACGAGGGCGGCACGCTGCGCGGCATCATCTGGAAGACGGCGGCGCGCACGGTCGGGCTGAAGCCGGAGGACGGGATCGAGGTAGTCGCGACCGGGCGCATCTCGGCCTATGGCGACAAGAGCCAGTTCCAGATCATTATCGAGCGGCTGGAGTATGCCGGCGCGGGTGCGATGCTGGCGCGGATCGAGGCGCTGCGGGTGAGGCTGGCGGCGGAGGGGCTGTTCGAACGGCGGCGGCCCTTGCCGATGTTGCCGGCGTTGGTGGGGGTGGTGACCTCGCCGCAGGGTGCCGTGCTGCATGACATCCAGACCACGATCGCGCGCCGGTTCGGGCGGCCGATCCTGCTGTGGCCGGTGCCGGTGCAGGGCGAGGGTGCGGCGGAGAAAATCGCGGCCGCCATCGCCGGGTTCTGCGGGCTGCCGCGGGACGGGGTGGCGCGGCCGGACGTGGTGATCGTGGCGCGGGGCGGAGGCAGCCTGGAGGATCTGATGGCGTTCAACGACGAGGCCGTCGTGCGCGCCGCCGCCTGCTGCTCGATCCCGATCATCGCTGCCGTGGGGCACGAGACGGACCACACATTGATCGACCTGGCCGCGGACCGCCGGGCGCCCACGCCGACGGCAGCGGCGGAGATGGCGGTGCCGGTGCGGCTGGAGTTGCTGGCCGATCTGCAGCAGCGCGATGCACGGACGACCGGCGCGCTGGCGCGGATGGCGGGGGAGCGGCGGATGCGGGTGGCCGGGCTGGCGGCGCGGCTGCCGGACGTGGCGTCATTGGCGGAGGCGGCGCGGCAGCGGCTGGATGACCGGGCGCACCGGCTGGCTCTGGCGATGCCGAACTCGCTGGCGGGGCGCTGGGCGGTGCTGGTGCAGGTGGAACGGGCACTGCCGGATGCGCCGGCGCTGCTGCGGGAGGCGGCGCAGATCCTGGCCGATCGCGGTGCGCGGCTGCGGCTCGGGCTGCCGGCGCTGGTGGCGGCCAGGCGGGCGGCGCTGCTTGTGGCAGAGCGGCACATGCCACCCCCGGCCGGCGTGCTCGCCTCGGCGCGCTACCGGATGACGACGGCGGGGGCGGGCCTGCCCGCCGGCTTGCGGCACGCGGTGCAGCGCTACCGGATTGAGGCTGGGCGCACCCTGCCCCGGCTGACCGAGGTGCCGGTGCGCGCGCGCCTGCGGGAGGTAGCGGCGCGGCTGGAGGGACTAGCGGGGCGGCTGCAGGCGGTGGACCCGCGGGCGGTGCTGGCGCGGGGCTACGCGCTGGTGACGGACGCATCCGGCCGCCCGGTGACGAGTGCGGCCGCAGTGCGCCCGGCGGCACGGCTGTCACTGGAGTTCGCCGACGGGGTAGTGACGGTGCAGCGGATGGGCGACAAGCTCGGCACGCGGCAGCAGGAACTGACGTTTTAGCGTCTCGCTTACCCGTAAAGAACGGAAGAGGGAGACGAGTCTGGCTAGGGGTCGGTAGTGAGCACGGAATGAGCCCATCGCGGCACGATCGTCGTCGCCGGGCCGTAATGCAGCTCGTCGAACATATCGACATTGTCGGATGGTTCCAGGTTGAGTTCGCAGGTATGCAGGCCCGCGGCACGGGCCTTGGACACGAAACCGGCTGCCGGATAGACCGAGCCCGACGTGCCGATCGCGACGAAGCAGTCCGCGGTGGCCAGCGCAATTTCGATTGCGTCCATGTGGAGCGGCATTTCGCCAAACCAGACGATGTGCGGGCGCAGCTCCCCAGCTCGCCGGCAGATGGGGCAGCGTTCCCCGGCACTCAGATCGTCCCGCCAGGGCGACACGGCGTCGCATGCAGTACAGCGGGCCTGCAGCAGTTCGCCGTGCATGTGGACCACCTGGCGCGACCCGGCGCGTTCGTGCAGATCGTCCACGTTCTGGGTCACCAGCATCAGGTCGGAGCCTTGTGCCGCCAACCCGGCCTCGAGACGTGCGAGCGCCATATGGGCGGCGTTGGGCTCGGCGGCGAGCAGGTTGCGGCGGCGGGCGTTGTAGAAGGCCTGCACCGCATCCGGGTCCCGCGCGAAGGCTTCGGGGGTGGCGAGCTTCATCGGGTCGAACCGCGCCCAGCTGCCACCCTTGTCGCGAAACGTGCCCATGCCGCTCTCGGCCGAGATGCCCGCACCGGTAAGCGCGAAGATTTTCATGGACGGGCCGCTTCGTATATCTCCTCGAGCGTTAGGATGAGACCGGGCGGGTCTAGGCCGATCGGGCCGGCGGTGACAATGCGCGTGGCGATGCCGTCCGGCGTTTGCCGGTGATGGATGATGGAGCGGC
>CAXSEK010000144.1:0-7278 GCA_964235625.1 uncultured Acetobacteraceae bacterium | reverse complement strand
TCGGGCACGGGGTGGGAGGCTTCGATGACCCGGATGTGCCGTGTGGAGACCGCGTGGCCGTAGCGGGTCACGACGGTCCCGCGCAGAGGCACGTCCGGCCACGCGGCCTCGAGTGCCGCGGCCATGGTGGCGGCGGACTTGCCGGCGCCGACCACGATGCATTGTCCGGCCGGCTTGGGCGGCAGATGGGCGGCCAGCACGGCAGCCGGGTCCGCCGCGCATACGGCGGCGGCGAACAGCTCCATCAGGAACCGCCGCGCCGTGGTGTCGTCCCATCCCATGCCCGGCACTATGGCGGAGGCACGGGCGAGCCGCCATATCTGGTCCGGAGGAGGATACTGCCATGACCCCGATTGACCCCGCGACCCGCACCGAACTGGAGGCCGCCGCGTTCCGCCGCCTGGTGGAACACCTGCGCGAGCGGACCGACGTGCAGAATATTGACCTGATGAACCTGGCCGGCTTTTGCCGAAACTGCCTCAGCCGCTGGTATCGCGAGGCCGGCGAGTCACGCGACGTGATCCTGTCCGACCCGGACGCGCGGGAGATCGTCTACGGCATGCCCTACAAGGATTGGCAGGCGCTCCATCAGGGCGCTGCGACGCCGGAGCAGCAGGCGGCGTTCAAGGACGCGGCGGCATCCGCCTGACGGCTCGAAACCTTCGGGAATGACCCAAGCGGATCGCATGCCCTGGCGTGTCGTGACGGCGGCCATGGTGGCGTTGCTGGTGGGCAACGGGCTGGCGCGCTTCGCCTATGCGCCGTTGTTGCCGGCGGTGATCGCAAGCGGCTGGTTCTCGGCGAGCGATGCCGCCTACCTGGGCGCGGCGAACCTGCTCGGGTATCTGGGCGGGGCGCTGGTCGCGCGTGGGCTGGGGCAACGCTTCGGCGCTGCCGCGGTGCTGCGCGGTGCGATGCTGGCCGCCGCCGTGTCGCTCGCCGCGTGCTGTGTCCCGACGCCGTTCGCGTGGTTCTTTGCCTGGCGGCTGCTGTCCGGCGTCGTCGGCGGGGTGCTGATGATCCTCGCACCCTCCGTGGCGCTGGCGCAGGTGCCGCACGGGCGGCGCGGTTTGGCGGGCGGGCTGATCGTGACAGGGGTGGGGATCGGGATCGCGGCCTCGGGCACGCTGGTTCCGCTGCTGATCCGCTGGGGGCTGACGGAGGCTTGGCTGGGCCTGGCCGTGACCTGCCTGGCACTGACGCTGTTTGCCTGGGGGGCCTGGACAGGCGGGGCGCCAGCGCCTTCGTCCGTGGGCGGTGCCAAGCGGCGCTATGGCGCGGTGTGCCTCAGCTACGGGCTGTGCGCGATGGGGCTGGCACCGCATATGGTGTTCCTGGTGGATTTCGTGGCGCGGGGGCTCGGGCGCGGGCTGGATGCGGGGTCGCTCGCCTGGGTGGTATTCGGCGCCGGGGCGCTGTGCGGCCCGATCATCGCCGGGCGCATCGTGGACCGGGTCGGGCCGGAGGCGGCGTTCCGCGTGGTGATGGGCGCCGAGGCGCTGGCTCTCGTGCTGCTATTGCTGCCCGGCAGCGCCGTCGGGCTTGGGGTGTCCGCCCTGCTCGGCGGGGTGGTGGTGTCGGGCGCCACGGCCGCCATGCTGGGCCGCATCGGGCTACGCTCGGGTGCCGACCCGGCGGCACGCCAGCGCGGCTGGACGCAGGCGACGGTCGCCTGGGCCATCGGGCAGGCAGCCGGCACCTATGGCATGGCCTGGCTCTACAGCCGTGCTGGCTACGACGCGATGTTCGTTGCCGCCTTGGCAGCGATGGCGGTCGCCGCGGCGGTGGAGATCGTCGTGGCCCTCACCCCGGCCCACCGGATGGTCGCTTAGCGGCCGGGTAGACGCAGACTGTCCCGCGCTCCTCAAGGGGGGCTGGTGCGAGCGGTCCCCGCAGCAGAACCCGCCCTAGCTCTCAGCTTCCCACCCATTCCTTCAGATGCTCCGCCAAAGCAGGCCGGCGGATCGGCAACGGCGGTTCGGCCGGCGTGCCGAGGTACAAGAACCCAACCACCCGGTCCGGCGCCGTGAAGCCGAGGGCCGCGGCCACGGCCGGGTCGTAGGCGTTCGGCCCGCTCACCCACTTGCCGGCGTAGCCCAGCGCGTGCGCCGCATTCAGCATGTTCATCGCGGCCGCGGCGACCGCTTGCACCTGCTCGGTCTCGGGCACCTTCGGCGTCTGCGTCACGTGCATGCCGAGCACCAGGATCAGGGGCGGGCTGGTGAGCTTGCCGCGCATCCGCTCCGCCTCGGCCTCCGTCGCGTCCGGCTCGCGCGCCCGCAGTGCCGCGATGCAGAGTTCGGCGAAGCGGGCCCGCGCCTCGCCCCGGATCGCCACGAAGCGCCAGGGCCGCAGCTTGCCATGGTCCGGCGCGCGCAGCCCGGCGGCGACGATACACTCCAGGTCGGCACCGTCCGGTGCCGGGTCCCGCAGGGTGCCGTTGGTGGCGCGGGACAGCATCGTCTCGATCGCCGGGCTCCCACCGGCTGGCAGCATCGTGTCCATCAGGACGCCGCCAGGGACATGGCAGCGATCGGCGGCTCCACGCCCTCCGGCACCGGGCTCTGGTACGGGTGCGCCGCGGTGCGGGTAGCGAGGTCGGCCTTGGCACGCTCGATCAGCCCCGGGTGCTGCACCGCGTCCACTGCGGTCGCCGCCATCACCTTGGCCACGAACACCATGCCCTTATGCGCCGCCGCCGTCTTGCCCTGCGCCGTCAGCTGCCAGGAGTGGCCCGGCGTGCCCACTGCGTAGGTCGCGGCATGCGCCTGCACCGTCGGCACCACCCAGCTCACGTCCCCCACATCGGTCGATCCGATCATCGGCTGCCGGTGCGAGTCCATCGGCACGATCCCGTCATGCAGCGGTGCGTCCGGCTTCGGCGCCGCCCCGACCCGGCGATACGCCGTGGACAGGTCCTCCGGCGCCAGCGTGCCCTGGATGTCTCGCGCGAAAGCCCGGTCGGCATCGTCCCACTCGGGCGGGCCCAGCCGCACCATCGCCTCGTACATGGCCTGTTCCAGCGGCGGGTTGGCCAGCAGGTTGGACACGGCGGCCAGCACGTGGATGTCCACCTCCGTCTCCGTCATCAGCGCGGCCCCGCGGGCCACGTTCTTCACCCGCTCCAGCAGCGTCAGCATCGTCGGCAGGTCGGCTGCCCGGACCGAGTAGCGCACCCGCGCCTTCGCCTGCACCACGTTGGGCGCGATCCCGCCGCCATCGATCATTGCGTAGTGGATCCGCGCGTCGGACGGCATGTGCTCGCGCATGTAGTTCACGCCGACATTCATCAGCTCCACCGCGTCCAGCGCCGAGCGGCCCAGATGCGGCGCCGCGGCGGCGTGGGAGGCGCGGCCCCGGAAGGCGAAATCAATGCGCGTGTTCGCCAGCGCCAAGGCGGGCGCCACCTCGTTGAACGCGTTCGGGTGCCAGGTGATGGCGATGTCCACGTCGCTGAACGCGCCGGCACGGACCATGAACGCCTTGGCGGCGCCGCCCTCTTCCGCCGGGCAGCCGTAATAGCGCACGCGGCCCGGCGTGCCCGTCTCGGCCAGCCAGTCCTTCATCGCAGTGGCGGCCAGCAGGGCGGCGGAGCCCAGCAGGTTGTGGCCGCAGCCATGCCCGTTGCCGTTGCCGGGCAAGGGCCGGTGCTCGGCGACCCCGGCCTCCTGGCTCAGCCCCGGCAACGCGTCGTATTCGCCGAGGAAGGCGATTACCGGGCCACCCGCACCGGCCTCGCCGACCACGGCGGTCGGGATGCCGGCGACGTGCTCGGTGACCTGGAAGCCCTGGCGATGCAGCTCGCCGATATGCTCGGCGACCGATTGCTTCTCGGTGTAGCAGGTCTCGGGCATGCCCCAGACCCGGTCGGACAAGGCGATCAACTCGTCCTTCTTGGCATCCACCAGCGTCCAGATCGGCTCGGCGTTTTGCATCGTATCTCCGTTCGTTAGGCCGCACGGTCTACGCAGCAAGTCGTCGCGTGCCGCCTTGCAGCTTGCCTGCCAGGAAAGCGGCGGCGGCGGCCATAGACTGCGCGCTTTCCGGCAAATTGAACAACTGCCAAACATGCGGCACCACCGGCCATGTGCGCAGCGTCGCCTCGGTCCCGGCGGCGTTGGCGCGCTCGGCCAGGCGGCGGCTGTCGTCCAGCAGCACCTCGTAACTGCCGGCGTGGATCAGCATCGGCGGCAGCCCGCCCAGCTCGGCATAGAGCGGCGAGGCGAGCGGGTTCCGCGGGTCGGCGCCTGATAGATAGGGTTCGGCGCCCTTCCGCAGCTCGGCGCCGTGGAACATGGCGTCCCGCTTGGTGTTGGTCCGGACCGTCTCGCCTGTCGCCGCGAGGTCGGTCCAGGGGGAGAACAGCACGCAGGCCGCGGGCAGCGGGTCCCCCGCATCCCGCAAGGACAGCATGACGCTGAGAGCCAGCCCCCCGCCCGCCGAGTCGCCGCCGATGGCCAGGCGGTCCGGGGCGATGCCACGCGCCAGCAGGCCACGATACGCCGCGACCCCGTCCTCGATCGCGGCGGGAAAGGGATGTTCCGGGGCCAGGCGGTAGTCCGGCGCGAACACATCCAGCCCGGTCTTGGCGAACCCGCCGGTGATCGGCCGGTGCGTCTGCGGCGAGCAGGCGAAGTAGCCGCCGCCATGCAGGAACAGCAGCGTCCCCACCGTGCCACCGGCTGCTGGGCGCAGCCACTCGCCGGTGATCCCGCCGACGGCCTCGGTCACGGCGGCAATGCCGGGAGGGATCTTGTGCTTGACGGCGCTCAGCGTGACGCGCGCGCCCTTGATATCGATCTCCCCCATCAACCGGCGCTTCACGCGGTATTTCAGGAACAGGGTGATGAGGTGGGCCTGCAGACTTGCCATGGTGGTCCTTTACGGCGGGGCCGGGTGCCGCCCCATCCGCTTGCGCAGCAGGGCGTAGTAGCCGTTTGGAGCGACGCATTGCGGGGCATCCAGCAGCCGCGCATCCCGCCGAATGCCGTTGGCCGCGCCCGTAACGATGGCCACGCTTCCAGACAGCGGAAAACTGGGGCTTGCCATACAGCGACCTTGGGACGACGGCCCCGGCATCCTAGGTGTCCCTGTGCTCCGGGTTCAGCAAGCCTCGGGTAGCGGATGTGGCTCATGCCTCCCACGAAGGCAGGGTGATCGTATTCGTCTGGTGCTCAGCTCTTCTCCCCTTCCCTCTACTGGGAGAGAGCGGGGTGAGGGAGCTTGGCATCCCGTGAACACTGGATCGTATGTGCGCGGACTGCCCTCACCCCGACCCTCTCCCGTGATGGACGGGAGAGGGAGAAGCCAAATGAGGTAACTTCGCCGAATGAAGCGGTAAGTCTCAACGCACCCCAACCGCTACGGCTTACCCCAGCCGCCCGGTTCAGCGATGCGCACCGCGGCGCATGCTGCCGAACGGGTGCAGGATGTTGTGGTGCGTTTCGATCAGGCTGACCGGCACGCTGCGGACGGGGATGTTCGGATGGTAGGCGGCGAGCGGCAGCGGGCGTACTGGAGCGGCCGCGGCGTCCGGTGCGATCACGTGGATGAGCGCGGCCAGCCCCGGTCCATTCGTCCTGGGCGGCGGCGGCGGCGCGGTCAAGCCTGGCAGCGGGGGGGGAGGCAGAGCGGCAGACGGAAGCGGCGGGGCTGGGAGCGCAACGGCGGCGAGTACAGGCGCGCCGAAGTGCGGGGCGACGAACGGAAGCGAGGTCTGCTCGGCCAGCGTCACGACGACGGGCCTCGACACATCGACCACTGCGCTCGTCACCCTCGATCCCAAAGCCAGGAACACTGGGTAGCTGACCGTGTCGACTGGATTCGCCAGCCCGAGCGGCACGACGATGACGGCGTAGGACAGGCAGGCGGCCGAGACGAACACCATGCCACGGGCCGCACCCATGACTGCGCCGACGAAGGAGTCGAACACACGCCCGAGATCGATCCAGCGTGTGTCGAAGCCGAGACGCTGGGATAGGCCGCGGGTCAGGCGCCAGGCCACGACCCCCGTGACTAGCGCTGCAACGGGAGCAGCCGGTTGGCCGAGTGCCTGGACCGGGCCCAGGCAGCTCACCAGCCATGCGGCCGTGACCCCGGCGATACAGCCGCAGCACGACGCAAGCTCGACCGGCGCGCCCCGGATCAGGCCGAGGAGCATGAGGAAGATTGGCACTGAGACGAGCGCTGTATCGAGAAGACCGAACCCTGACGGCATGGCCGAACACTCCGACGGCGAACCGAGATCAACCCACCCGCATAGGCCCGGGCATCCCGACAGGCTCATGGGATACAGGAGGTGGACTCTCCTCCGCGTCCCCCAAACCGGGTATACAAACGATGCCATGGATGTCTTAACGACACGTCACTTTGCTGACCTTGCCGGCTTATCGCCATCGGCGCTGCTGTTGCTGGATCGTGCCGGTCACGTGCATTACGCCAACCCGGCGGCAGCGGCGCTCCTGGCCCGGACGAGCATGCTGTCGGTCAAGGGCGGCATGCTGTCTGCCCGCCGCAAGAACGAGGACAAGGCGTTGCGGGACGCCTGGTCCGGTCTGTCCGCCGCCCTTCCGTCCACGACGGTGTGCATGAGGAGCCGCGAGAGCCTGCCGATGGTCGTCATGGACCTGCGGCTGCTCGCCACCGACGCGGTGGCACTCCGCATCACCGACCTCGTGGCCCGGCCAGCACCCTCGGCGGCCCGGCTGAAGCAACTCTTCAGCCTCACGCCGGCCGAGGCGCGGGTGGCCATCGCCATGCTCTCCGGCCTGGGCATCCAAGCCATTGCGCGGGAGTACGGCGTCGAGGCGGAGACGGTGCGCACACAAACTAAGCGTATCCGGGCCAAGACTGGGACGCAGACTCAGAACCAACTTGTGAGCGTGCTCGCGGCGGTGGTGGACGTGTTCACGGAATAAGCCGGTGCGAACCGGACTTCGAAGATGAGGAATGGTGCCCAGGGGCGGAGTCGAACCACCGACACTGCGATTTTCAGTCGCATGCTCTACCAGCTGAGCTACCTGGGCATCCGTTCACGACGCTGGAAGCGGGGCGTTTAGCGGAAGGTGCCAGCGGGATCAAGCGCCCTCTGAGTCTTCTTCCTCGGGCCGGGTCGGGATGCGGTATTGGCCGGTGAACCAGCGGCCGAGGTCGATGTCGGCGCAGCGGGGCGAGCAGAACGGACGGGTTTTCGGGTCCGGCTTGCGGCCGCAGATGGGGCAGGTTTCAGCCACGCGGGCGATCCTCGATCAGGGTGGTGCCGGCGGGGAGCGCCGGGTC
>CAXSEK010000143.1:0-7279 GCA_964235625.1 uncultured Acetobacteraceae bacterium | reverse complement strand
CTTCATCCGCGGGCCGGCGCAGGCGGGCGAGGGTGGCCTGCCAGCGCTCCACCCAGCCTGCCAACGCCGCCTCGGCTTCTGAGTGCGCCGCGGTGGCTTTGGCCGCGGCCCGGCGAGCGGTGACCAGCGTGCGGGTCAGCGCCTGGCGTTGCGCCACGGTGCGCTCGGCCGCACTCACCCGGTGGCGAACGGCGGCAACCAAGCGGGGCAGCGTGTCGGCCGTGGTTTGCAGCGCGGCGGCGAGCTGTGCCGCGAATCCGGCGTGGCGGGCGGCCAGGCTATCGGCTGCCTGCGTCGCGATCCGCTCGGCTTCCAGCGCCTGGATCACCTTGTCCCGGGCCGTGAGGAACGACCGCAGCTCCGCCAGTCCGGCCGTCGGCGGCAGGCCTGTCGGGGCGATCGCCGCCTGCCAGTCGGTGTCCGCCGCGCCAGCCCGCGCCTGCAGACGCCCTTGCTCGGCGGTGCTGATGGCCAGGGCGGCTTCGTGCCGGGCGATGCTGTCCCGCAGGCCGGAGGCGGTGGCGAGCCGGGTCGACTCGTCCACCCGGCGGTCGGCGATCGAATCCGCCCCTGCCATCGCGCGTTCGAAGGCGAGCGGGAGTGGCATGCCCGGCGCATACTCCGCCTCTTCCGCTTGCTGCGGCTGGCCGTTCAGGCGGGCGAACACCAGGGCCCAGCCGCGGTCGCGATGGTCGCGGGCCGCCGCAAGCGCCGCCTCGTCCGGCAAGGGGCGTTCGCGCGTCAGGTCCGCCAGCCGCTGGCGCTCGGCGGCGAGAGACGCGTCATCCTCTGCCTGCCGCGCCCCGCCCGCATCCGCTTGGGTTCGGGCCTGGGTCAGCGTGCGGTCCAGGCGGGCCAGCGTGGTTTCGGCGGGCAGCGCCAGGCTGGCGAGGGCGGTGGCGCCTCCTTGCCAGGCCGGCACGCGTGCCAGCTCGGCCGCGAGCCGGGCCGCCGCGTCCGACACGGCCTGGCCTGCGGCCTGCGACTGACGGACTGGGTCGCCATCGGCCGTGGCTTCGGCAAGGGCGGATTGCAGCGCCTCGGTGTCGGCGGCGGCGGGCAGGGCGGTCAGGTCGTCCTCGGCCTGTGCCAGGCGCTCCTGCGTGCCCACCGTATCCTTGGCGGTGTTGGCTTTAGCAGCAGACAACTCGGCCGCTTCGGCGATCAGGGCGCGGGCTGCCGCGATGTCGGTCGGGGCACGGATCTCGGACGCGGCGTCGGCCGGGTCGCACGGGCTCGACAGGTCCCGCAGCAGCCGGCCGATCGCGGCCCGCGCGTCGGCCAGCTCCCGCGCCCGCTTGGGGATGTCCACGCGGGAGCTGACGGTTTGCGACACGGTGGCCGTCAGGTGGTCGATCGCCGCTGCCTCGGCCAGCGCCGCGTCGTCCACGGCGATGCGTGCCAGCTCCTCCGCCGCGCCGGCATGGACCTGCCGCGCAATGGCCGCCTCGCGCTCGGCCGTGGCGAGGGCGGCCGTCGCGTGCGTCAGGGCGTCCACCGCGGCTTGCGGCAGCACCGGGGCGGATTCGTGCGCGGCCAGCCAGCCGGATGCCGCGTCCAGGTCGTGCAGATGGCGGCGCGTGCTGCGGACCCGGGCCAGGCGGGCCAGCTCCACCCGAGCGGCGGCGGTCCTTGCGTTGGCTGCATCCCTCGTCGCGATGGCCTCGGCACGCAGCCGCTCCTGCTCGTCGACGGCGCCGGGCTTGGCGAGGGTCTCCGCCAGGCGCGCGGTCGCTTCGGTCCACTCCTCCCCGGCGGCGTAGAACGGGGTTCGGACACTCTTGCGTTCCGGTGCCGCCTCGTCCCGCTTGGCGGCCAGGTCGGCGGCCAGGGCGCGGGCCGAGCCAAGGTCCCCCGCGCTGGACAGCAGCGCGTCCGCCAGGTCGCCGTCGGTCTGCAGCAGCGCCTTGCCGCCCTCCCGCAAGGCGGCGGAGTCGAGCATGAACAGCCGCTCTAGCCGCTTGCGCTCCGCCTCGCGCGGCAGGCGGGCGGGCAGCGAGGGGTGGGCGGGCAGGCCGTTGGGATCCGTCAGCGTGTTGGTGCGGCCCTTGCGGCGGGCGAACCCCATCGCTTGCTTATCCGGGAACTTGGCCGTCGCCAGCAAGCGCATCCGGTTGTAGTCGAACCGAAAGCCCATCGGCGTCTGCGGATGGATACCGAACAGCAGCTCCGACATGGCCCGGCGAATCACGGACTTGCCGGCGCCGTTCGGGGCCACGAGCAGGTTGATCCGGCCCGGCGTGTCGTCCAGGTCGAGCGCGGTATCGGCGAAGTTGCCGTAGCACTCCAGGCGGAGCCGGCGCAGACGCATCAGCGCTCCACCAACCGCGACAGCACCAGGTTGCGCGCGCGCTCCACCAGGTCCGGCGGGATGTCCCCGGCCGCCGCCCGCACCGCGGGATGGTCGGGGCCGAGCGTATCCCGCAACTTGGCGATGCGGCCAAGCATGTGGGCGGCGTAGTCCCGCGCGGCGGTGGCCACCTCCGGCGTGGGTTCGGCCTCGAGCGAGCGCAGTAGGGCGGCGGCGGCGTCCGACCCGGCACGCCACTCGCCCAGGGCCAGGACGGGCCGGGTCAGCACGGACACTTTCTCGACCCAGACATGGTCCTGCAGGCCGAGGCCGGCGATCTCCGCCCTCACTTCCTCGGCCGTGGCCGCCATGTCCCGCGCCAGCGTGCCATGTAGCGGCGTCGCCCCGTGCAGCTCCACCCGTGCTGCAAGCAGGCGCCCCTCGGCCCGGTCCGCGGCGGCGTGCAGGGCGGCCCGGGTGGCGGCACCCCGCGCCGCAGCGGTCTGCACGCCCGTGAGGTCCACTGGCACGCGGTCCCAGCGCACCACGTCCAGCGTGCGGTGTTCGGGGATCATCCGCCCAGCGTTGACCCGCACGAGTGTCGCGCCTTTCGGCCCCGCTTCGTTGATGTGGCGGCCCTGGAGCACGCCCGGGAACACCACCCAGCTCGGGTGTTCGGCTAGGTGGGCGCGCAGGTGGACATGGCCGAGCGCCCAATACTGGTAACCGTGGCCTACTAGCTGCTCGACCGTGCAAGGGGCGTAGTTCTCGTGCAGCCCGTCACCGCAGGCGGTGTGCAATAGGCCGATATTGAGCTTGCCGACGACCGGTTCCGGGTAGTTCCGGGCGAGGTTGTCCTTGACCGCCCGGTGCGCGAAGCCCTGGCCATGGATCACCACGTCCAGCCCCGGCACCGGCTCGCTGTGGGGGGTGGCGGTGTCGAACAGGCGCGCCCGCTCCGGCCAGGGCAGCTGCCGGGTCAGCACGGATTGGGCGTCGTGGTTGCCGCTGATGGCGAAGACGGGGATGCCGGCGCGGGTCAGCCGGCCGAGCTGGCCCACCAGGAAGTGGCCGGTCGGGTAGTCCTCCCAGTCGCCATCGAACAGGTCTCCGGCGAGCAGCACGAAGGCCACCTGCTCCTTGAGGGCGAGGTCGACCAGGTTGGTCAGCGCCTGCCGCGTGGCGCCGCGGATGCGGTCGGCATGGGCCCCGGCCTCCAGCCCCCGCAGCGGCGAATCGAGGTGCAGGTCGGCTGCGTGCAAAAAGGTGAAGTTCATGCAGGAGGTTTACCCCCGCACCGGCCCGTGTGGGAGAGCGATCAGTCGATCGCCCGCCCCGCCGTTTCCGGGGCGAGTGCCGTGGCGGTGGCGGTCAGCAGCGCGCAGGCGATCAGGAACAGGGAGATCGGCCAGGGCGCGCCGCCGCTCCAGGCGACCAGGGCGGCGGCAATCAGCGGGCTCAATCCGCCGCTGAGGGCGGCGCCGATTTGGAAGCCGAGCGAGGCGCCGCTGTAGCGTAGCCGGGTCGGGAACAGCTCCGAGTAGTAGGGCGCGCCCACGCTGAAGCCGACCATCTGGCCGCCGTTGATGCCGAGCACGATGGCCAGCGTGACCAGCGCCGGGTCCCGCGTGTCCAGCAGCCAGAACAGCGGGAAGGCGAACACCACGGAGAACAGGCAGGTGGCGAAGAACATCGGCCGCCGCCCGATCCGGTCCGACAGCCAGCCGTAGAACGGGATCGTAGCCAGCGAGACGAGGGAGCTGAGCAGGATCGCGTTCAGCACCGTGGACCGCGGCAGCCCAAGCTTGCCGGTGGCGTAGGCGATCACGAACACGCCGGCGATGCTCGCCCAGGCGATCTCGGACACTTTGAGCCCGACCGCGATCAGGAACGGGCGGCGGTGGGAGGTGAACACCTCGGCCAACGGCATGCGCGCGATCCGGTGAGTCTGCGCCAGGGCCTGGAACGCCGGCGTCTCCTGCAGGCGCAGGCGCACGTATAACCCGACGCCGACGAGCAGGATGCTGACCAGGAACGGCACCCGCCATCCCCAGGAGAGGAACTCCGCCTCCGGCAGCAGCGCCACGAGCGAGAACATGCCGAACGCGGCGAGATTGCCAACCGAGTAGCCCATCTGCACCATCGCCCCCAGCAGGCCGCGGCCGCGTGGCCCGGCGTTCTCCACCACCATCAGCACGGCACCGCCCCACTCGCCGCCCAGGCCGATGCCTTGCAGGAAGCGCAGGGCTACCAGCAGCACGGGGGCCGCCAGCCCGATCTGCGCGTAGGCGGGGAGCAGCCCGATCAGGAACGTGCCCAGCCCCATGATGACGATGGTGGCCGCCAGCATCGCCTTGCGGCCGATCCGGTCACCGAAATGGCCGAAGATGGCGGCGCCGACCGGTCGTGCCAGGAAGCCCACGCCATAGGTGCCGAACGTCACGATGCTGCTCAACGCCGGGTCCCCGCTGGGGAAGAACAGGCGGTTGAACACGGTCGCGGTGGCTACGGCGTAGATCAGGAAGTCGTACCACTCCACGGCGGTACCGAGGATGCTGGACAACAGGATGCGCCGCAGCCGGGCGGCGTCGGTTGGGGTCGTCGCGTCCAGCACAGCGTGGCTCATGAGGGTTCTCCGTTGCGGAGGTGCAGCAAACGCTGTGCCAGGTGGAAGGGAGTGCCTTGAACAGCGGCTGGCGGCGTGCCAGGGTTTCGCCCCGTGCAGATCATCCGTCATGCCGACCTGTCAGTCAGCCGCTGGAACAACGGGGCGGGCCGCAAGGCGGATTTCGCCGGCGGCGACGGCTGGTCGGTCGGCTTCGCCTGGCTCGACGCTAATGCGCCGTTCTCCGACTACACCGGGCACGACCGCACCATCATGCTGGTCGAGGGGCCGGGCTTCACGCTGGACGTCCCCGACGCGCCCGCGCTGACGGTGACGGTACCGTTCGTGCCCATGGCGTTCGACGGCGGCTGGCCGACGTTCTGCCGGATCGTGGGGCCGAGCCGCGTGCTGAACGTGGTCACCCGGCGCGCGCGCCTGACCCATGATTTTGTCGCGGTTGGCGGGTCGGGCTGGGTTCCGTCGAGTCTGGCGCTGGCGCAATACCTGGTGGTGCTACGCGGCACGGTGCAGCTGTCTGGTGCTACGCTCGGCGCCTGGGACGGCGTGTCGTTCGATCAACCGCTCACACCGGGCTCGCCGGATGGCGGGATGCTGGCACGCATCGCCATCCGTGGCCTCAGTCCAGGCTGACTGATCCCGCGAAGGCTCCTGTCTTCTCCCTCTCTCGTACTTCACGGGAGAGGGAGAAGACGGCAGGCATTCACAGATTACCGCCGCAAATGGCTCGTCACGAACTGGCGGCAGCGGTCGCTGACGGGGTCGCCGAATACCTGGGCGGGCGGGCCCTCCTCCTCAATCAGGCCCTGGTGCAGGAACACTGCGCGGGTCGAGACATCCCGGGCGAAGCCCATCTCGTGGGTTACGATCAGCATCGTCCGGCCCTCCTCCGCCAAGGCGCGGATCACCCGCAGCACCTCGCCCACCAGTTCGGGGTCGAGCGCGCTGGTCGGTTCGTCCAGCAGCAGGGCGGTCGGGCGCATGGCGAGGGCGCGGGCGATGGCGGTGCGCTGCTGCTGGCCGCCGGACAGCTGGGCGGGGTAGGCGGCGGCCTTCTCCGCCAGGCCGACCTTGGCCAGCAGCGCGTGCGCCTCCTCAACCACTTCGGCGCGGGGGCGGCGCTGCACGTGGACCGGCGCCTCCATCACGTTGCCCAGCACGGTCATGTGCGACCACAGGTTGAAGGACTGGAACACGAAGCCGAGCCGGCTGCGCAGGCGGCTCACCTGCGTCTTGTCCGCCGGCACCCGCCCGGTGCCGCGGGGGCGCCAGGCCAGCCACTCGCCGCCCACGCCCACTTCGCCCGCCTCCGGCACCTCCAGCAGGGGGATGCAGCGCAGCAGCGTGCTCTTGCCCGAGCCGGAGGCGCCGACGATGGAGATCACCTCGCCGGTGCGGGCCTCCAGCGAGACACCCTTCAGCACCTCGATCGGGCCATAGCGCTTGCGCAGGTCACGTACGGCGACGGCGCTGCCGCTCATGCGGCGATCGCCAGGCGGCGCTCTAGCAGCCGCACGGCGCCGGCGATGGTGACGTTGATCGCGAGGTAGATCGCGGCGGCGCAGACGAACACGGGCAGGGCGCGGAACGTCTCGCTGATGATGCCCTTGGCGATGCCGGTCACCTCCATGAGGGTGATCACGCTGGCGAGCGAGGTGGATTTCACCATGATGATGATTTCGTTGCCGTAGGCCGGGATCGCCTGGCGGAGGGCGAGCGGCAGGATAATGCGCCGGTACAGCCCGAAGGTGGACATGCCGCAGACCCGGCCGGCCTCCGCCTGGCCGCGCGGCACGGCGAGCAGCCCGCCGCGGATCACCTCCGCCCCGTAAGCGGCCGTGTTCAGCGACAAAGCGAGTAGGGCGCACCACCAGGGCTGGCGCAGGAACGGCCAGAACAGGCTCTGCCGCACCGCCGGGAACTGGCCCAGCCCGTAATAGATCAGGAAGATCTGTACCAGCAGCGGCGAGCCGCGGAGGACGAAGATGTAGGCGCGCGCGACTACGGCCCCAACACCCCCGGCCCGCGCCAGCAGCGCCAGGCTGGCGGCCAGCACGGCCCCAAACGCCACCGAGCTGAACGCCAGTTCCAGCGTCAGCGGAACTCCGGCCAGCAGTTGGCCCAGCGTGTCCAGCATGAAGCCGATCACGCGACGGCCGCCCCGCGACGGGCGCCCTGCTCGGCACCGCGGAAGATCGCGGCGGAGCCGGTGGTCAGCATGAGGTACAGCACGGCCGCCGCGGCGTAGAACAGGAAGGGCAGGCGGGTCGAGCCGGCGGCCACCTCGGTCTGCCGCATCAGGTCCACCAGCCCGGTGACGGAGATCAGCGCCGATTCCTTCAGCACCATCTGCCACACGTTGCCCA